>NZ_BAAIYG010000011.1:0-121559 GCF_057543335.1 Brevibacillus sp. YAE8 | reverse complement strand
GCAGCTTCTTCCCGCGTCGAATAGCCTGTCAGGACGAGCAGGCTGTCCAGGCCGCTGTTTGCCCCGGCTTCAATGTCGGTGAACAGGTTGTCGCCGACGATCAACGTCTCGGATGCCTCTGTGCCGAGGACGGAAAGCGCGTAGCGCACGATGATCGGCTCCGGCTTGCCGATGACGATCGGCTTCGTAGCGGATGCGACCGACACGGCGGCAACGAGCGAGCCGTTTCCTGGAAACAGTCCGTTGTCTGTCGGCAGCGCGGCATCTGCATTGGTCGCGATAAAAGTAGCGCCTGCGCGGATGGCGCGGGTAGCGATCGTCAGCTTTTCGTACGTGAAGGCACGGTCGATTCCAACGATGACGTAGGCAGGATCGTCTGCTGTCAGCCTGAAGCCTGCCGCTTCCAGTTGTGATAGCAAGCCTTCCTCGCCAATCGCATACACGCTTGCCCCTGCGGGCGCCTTTTCTTGCAAATATTCAACAGTCGCCATGCTGGTCGTATATACATCCTGTGCGGTTGCCTCAACTCCCATCCCGCTCAGTCGCGCTGCCACGCGCTCGGCCGATGCGGACGAATTGTTGGTCAAAAACAGGTACGGAATGCGGTTCGCTTTCAAGTAGCGGACAAATTCGGCAGCGCCGGGAATCGGCTCATTGCCGCGGTAAATGGTTCCATCCAGATCAATCAGGTAGCCTTTGTACGGTTTCATGTTGCTTCTCCTCCATCCAGTCTGATCTATCTCTGTTGCCAAAACTTCTGGCCTTCCTTTACGATACCCGCTTTTGCGCCATTTGACGAGCCGCCCGTCTGCTTTTGCCCGCCAAAAAAGGCAGGAAAACGGGCTCTGCCGCTTCCTGCCTTCGTCTCGCTACCTGGCTTTTTTCCACTGCTCTACGATCTTCTCGGTCCATGCTTTTACCTGTTCGCAAGACAGCACTTCGACCAGTTCTGCTTGCGGGGTCAGCGCATTGTGAACCGGAACGCAAAAAGACAAATCCCATGAGCGCGTAAACAGATGAAAGTTGTTTTGCACCATCGACAGCCGCAGCCTGATCCCCGTCGATGTCTCCGGGTGCAGGGCCACGACCTCCAGATCGTCTTCGCTGCCCAGCACGATGTTCACAAAATGCAGATTGTCGATCTGTTCCTCCAGCTCCTCGATCAGTCGAAGCAGTTGCTGATTTTGTCTCAGCTCGATTCTCGCCTGCTTGTCGCGGCAAATCATCGTCATCGTCGCCAAAACCACAAAGTCCGACGTCATCTGTGCCTTGACCGTATCCGGCGCTGTCTGGAACCGCTCGGCAAGCGACAGCTCGTCGTCCTGTTGAAAATACGCTTCCAGCAAAATCAGGTGGCGCTCCAGTTGCCGGACGACCGCCCCGACGATCCCGGCCGGGTCGCCTCCCTTTTCAACCAACGTCCCGGCGATAATGCAGGCCAGTCCTTTTTTATACGTATCCGCTTCCCCGTCCAAAAAATCCGCAATCGAACCCAGCAAGCCGTCGATCTGCTCAGGATGCGCCTTGGCGTGCAGAAACAGCTCGCGAATGGACGAATCCTGGAATGCGCTCGCATCTGCCTTTACTTCTTCTTGCCGCTGCACATCTTGTTGCAAAAAAGCCACCCTGCACCGAATCGTACAAAAGTGGCGATCATTGACACTGTTTTTACGCTTTTTTGATTTCAAACACGCACTTGTCTCCGCCTTTTGCCATGCAGGACGTTTGCTCCACGTCGGCTTTCAGCACCCGGCGAAACAGCGACAGCTCACAGGTGCAGGCCTGATTGAATTCGCGCGCGACCTGGGCGATTGGACAGTTGAACTCCTGGATGCGATACGTGTTTCCATCCGTATCCGCTTCCCACTCGACCATGTAGCCTTTTTCGTTTTGCAGTTCGGCAAGCTTGGCCACGCGGTCCCGCAAGTCTCCTTGCATATGGGCGCGATACGTTTCCTCCAGGCGATTTTCGCGGCGGCGGAACAGCATTTCGACTTTTCCCGGCCCGTCAATCTCCTTTAAGTCTTGCAAAAAGTCGAGCGTTAAATGAGAATAATTGCGCGGAAACAGCTCATCTGCTTCCTGCGACAAGGAATATACGTTGGTTGGTCGTCCCATCGCTTGCCTCACAAGCGTAGACTTAATCAGATTGTCTCTCTCCAGGGTGTTCAGATGGCGTCTTACCGCCATTTCTGTAATGCCAAGATCGACGGCCATGTCGCTGACAGAGAGTGAGCCTTTTACCTTGAGCATGTGCAGGATTTGGTCACGAGTGGACGTCCCCTCGTTTGTCATACGTATCACCGTCCTTTCTACTTATTGTAGCGGATCGGCACGCTTTAGTAAACAAACGAAAGTGTTTTGTATAAAAAATCCGCTTCTCCATTTTCTAGAACAATTCTTTCTGCAAAAACGCACGCACATGCGGGTCAAACTGCCGCATCGCTGCCACGGCTTCGTTCACCAGCGCGAACATTTCCTCCGCCGGAACGCTCGTATAGTCAATGACCAGATGCTTGCGGAAATCAACAACGCGGGTCAGAATCGCCGCCTGCTCATCGGTAACGACTTGCTCGTCGCGCAAAATTTCTACAATATCACTGTAGCTGCCAGGATCGCGCATGATAAAGCCGTCGATCAGCGCATTTCCGACATCGACAATTCCTTCGATGGACAAGTGCAGGGCTCGCTCCATCGCTGCAACAGCCACTTCGTCCGACAAAACCGCTTCGGCTCCCCGTTCCCTGAGCTTGTCCAGCAGATCAAGCATGCGAGACATATAGGACAATACTTGGTCAATTCGCTTTGTATTCACGTCGTACATGAGATTCTCCTTATTTTCGCTTTTTTGCTTTTCGTTTTGCATAATAGGTAGTAAACACAAACGTCAGCACCAGGACGAGAAGGACCAATTCCCCTTCCTGCAAATAGGAATTGCTCACGGCTTTCACCTCTTTTCCTCCAACAGTATACCAAATTTGTCCCGGCTGTCACGAATCAGCTTGTACTTTATGTTACAATGATGGGGTGAATTTTTTGCCGGCATAAAGGGAGGAACACAACTGTGGAACGCGAACTGGCATTGGAAATCGTGCGGGTGACAGAAATGGCTGCCCTCGCCTCGTCACACTGGATGGGACGAGGAAAGAAAAATGAAGCGGACGGAGCAGCGACCAGCGCCATGCGCGCCATGTTTGACACGATCAACATGAGAGGGACGGTCGTCATTGGCGAAGGCGAGCTGGACGAAGCCCCGATGCTGTACATTGGCGAAAAGCTCGGCCACCCGGATGCGGTCGGCCCGGAGGTAGACGTCGCCGTAGACCCGCTGGAGGGAACGACGATCGTCGCCAAGGGACACAACAATGCCATGTCGGTGATCGCTGTCGGTGACCGCGGAACCTTGCTGCATGCCCCCGACATGTACATGATGAAAATGGCGGTTGGCAAGCGGGCTGCGGGAAAAATCAACCTTTTCGATCCCGTGGATAAAATGATAGAAGTAGTAGCCAAAGCGAACAACAAACGCGTTCAGGATGTGACCGTCATCATCCAGGAGCGGGAGCGGCACCAGGACATCATCGACACCGTCCGGGAAAAAGGCGCGCGCGTCAAGCTGTTCGGCGACGGCGATGTCGGCGCAGCAATTGCCGCCTGTCTGCCGCATACAGGGAGTGACCTGTTTCTCGGAATCGGCGGCGCACCGGAAGGCGTCATCAGCGCGGCGGCGATCAAATGTCTCGGCGGCGACATGCAGGCGATGCTCAAGCCGCAAAACGACAGCGAGCGGGAGCGCTGCATCAAGATGGGGCTTGCCAATCCGGAGCAGTTGCTGACGTTGCACGATATGGTAAAAGGAGACGACGCCATCTTCGCGGCAACAGGGGTATCGGACGGCGAGCTGCTGCAGGGAGTCCGCTACTTGGGCGACGACATGGTGGAGACGCACTCCATCGTCATGCGCGCCCAGACGAAAACGATCCGTTTTGTCCGCGCTTTGCACAATATCGAGCACAAACCAAATCTGGCATGGAAGTAGAGGAGCGTATTTATGGCGAAGGACTTGTTTTATTTGTACGACGAATCGGAGGACACCAAAACGCGATTTGTCAGCTTCACAGGCGAAGCGACCCGCTTCGACCTGGCTATCACGACGACCAACCGTTTTTACGGCAAAAAGCTCGTCATTAACATCCAAAACGGCCGTTCTGCCATTATCGGGCACGACGATCTGGAGGAAGAAGGCTATCTCGAATTTGCCTTTAACTTGAACGAGCAGGAAGCGGAAGAGCTGAAAACCTTTTTGGAAACTGTGATTTAACATCCGTCTTCTGCATGTCCCAAGCCCATCTCGAAACGAGACTTTCGGGATGGGCTGTTTTGTGCCCAAATCCATGAGGACAACTCTCCACACAGGCGGATGTCTCGTATAATGCTACTGCACGTACAGACAAACGAGAGGAGTGCAGTCGCACCATGCAATCTTATCAAGCTGACGATCAACAACTTCAGGCTCACCAGGCGGAAGACCAATACCAGACGATTCCGGAAGATCAGGCGCACCCCGTCTTCTTTCGCAGAAGAAGAAACGACAGCGGGTTCCCTCTCATCATCCCGCTCCCTTATAGCTTCTATCCGCCCTATTACTATCCGTACCCGTATCCATACTCGTATCCGTACTATCCATATCCGTACCAGCCCTATCCGTTTTTCGGCGGATACGGGTTCTAACGCTAAGAGCTGAGATGGTATAAAAAGGGGTTGTTCCAAAGGAGAAAATCCGCTCATTTCTCAAAATCAGCAGCATGATCGACCAAGGTTTTTGAAATGGAAAAGGGGCATCTCCAAAGCCGAAAAATCGACTTGGAGACGGCCCCTTTGGCTGGTAAGTACGGGAAAATACCCCTTTACTCTCTTGTGTCCTGCGTTGATGAAACGTCATTTTTATATGAAATAACCCCTATGGTTATCACTCCCTTTTTCTTGCAGAAAAGCACATTTATAACTATACACCGACATTCAGAAAGTTGGCGGTTGACAAAATTTGAATAGTAAAAAAAATCATCCTCTTTTGAGGATGATTTTTCTCCATGTTTATCCGCGTTTACCCGCCAACACCGTGTTCATATTGGATAACGGTTCCTTTTGGGATTGGTGCTTGTCCACTCGTAACGCTACTATACAGTCCCAAAACTAAAACGATTGCTAGCAAAATCGACTTCTTCATTTCGTATCCCCTCCATGATTTGCTTGTATTCCGTTTTTTGTTGATCTGTTGCGTGTGGTCGGAAAGCTTCGAATAGTGTCACACAACGAATGAAATCGCTGTCATTCTTCATGATAGTGGCTAAAACCAGACAACGTAAAATATCCTCCATTCCGCTCACGTACTGGCCATTTTGAAGTCGATACGTAGCTAGTTCATACCGAAAGCGAAAATAACGATCCATCTGGATGGAGTTCTCGTACTCAGTAAAATCATGAATCTGACTTGAAAATTGTTCAAGAATCCCGTCCACTTTAAATCTGTGCCTGTTGGCCGATTCCATAATGGCTATTAGTCCGGAAAGGATCTCTTTTGGGTGATCCATAAGGAAGCGAGTGTATGCAGGCAGAAGCTCAATGTCACCCAGGAGAACATCTAACGTATAGCGATTAGCCGTTGCCCACAGTCGAAACTTTTCTACCTCTATCCGTCCTGTTTCATCCAATAATTCAAACTCGCTCAGATCGGCATAACCAGAAATATATTTCTTCGCTTCTGCATACAAGCCTTGCTTTTCCAAGGCAGCACTCTTCAAAAGGAATCCCTGACCGTAATATACAACTAAATGTCGCTCTGTCTTTGGCGGAATGATTTTTCTGTTCATTTTTCGCGCGCGCAACTCGTCCTGGTAAACCGCAGTGGCCAACTCCCTTAGCTCATCTGCATAACGCTCTACCTCTTGCCATTTGTGCAGCGAAAAGCATACATTGGCAAGTTGCAATAGGGCATCCAGTTGATAGTTTTCAGGCAGTCTCTTACGATATGGATCAAATTGTATGACAGCCTTCCAATTTTTCTCGGAATCCGTACCTTGTAAAGCTCACACTCTGACTCGTACAATTCATACAGCCAGCCCTGAGATTGCCCAAACGCATCAGCGAATGCATCCAAGTGAGCAATCTTCATGGACCGGGGTGGAATACGATTCAAGAGGTCGCTCAATACTCCCTGATTAATCCCTGTTATTTCGCTAAGTCTAGTCAGTGTGTAACCGCGTTCTTTTAGATGATGTTCAATCTCTGAACGTAATGATCGTTGAATGGTCTTACATTCCCCCATATTTCCTCCCCCCTTCTTCGCACGAATATACAAATTTTACTACATTTTACAAAAAAATGAGCAGATGTATGTAAATATTTTACATAAAACGACTGGCGTTTTGCAATATTTGTTCAGTCTACGAATCAAAAAAACAAAGCCGCTTTCCTCAAATGAAAAAGAAGCCGGAGAAAAACGCGTTGTTTTTCCCAGCTTCTTTTTTGTTTGTCTTCCTTATGTGTCACGCCTCGGCGTGCTTTGGCCTTGTCCGGTTGGAACTTTGTCGCGCTCGCGATTGGGACGCGACTGGTTCGGGCGCTTCTCCCGCGAGGACGAGTCCTTGCCGTTTTTCTCCGGCTTATCCTTGTGAAACTTCGGCTTGTCCGAGCGCTCATTGCGGCCTCCGGACCGCTCGTTGGCGCCTCCGTTGTTTCGTTCCTGGCGCTCCTGCCTGTTTTGGCGCGGATGAAAACGGCGCCGCTCCTTGCGCTCGACAATCAGCGGAGAATTGTCGCCACGGGATGCGTTCTGGCGGATATCGAGAATGTTATCCTGATTCTCGTCCTGGCCGTCCTGTTCCGGGCCGTTGTTGCCGACCGCCGCTTTTACTTTGCGCAAGACAAAGTACGGGCAACCAAAGTTGCAAAACTCGTGCAGGTACTCATCCAAAGCGGCGATCCGCTGCTCGAACGGTACTTTGCGGTTGGAATCTGTATAAAATCCCCGCAAACGAAGCTGTCCATAGCCCCAGTCTCCGACGATGTAATCGTATTTGTCGAGGATATCGCTGTAACGCTCCCTGAATGCTTCCGGATTCCAGCCGTCGCGATTTTCTTCCATGACTTCATAAGTACCGGCTTGCGTGCGAATCAAGTCCGCTTCCTCCTTACACTTGTGTACTTTCGTCCATCTTATCACATTTCAAACAGCAAGAGATAAAATTCCCACGAAAACTGCGCAAGCCCCCTGGACATTCTATCGTGTAGGGGGTGTTACCATTGAAAAAGACATGGTTGTATCCTGCGATTGCAGGCATTGCTCTCTTGGCTTCCGCATGTGCGAACAACGCTGCGCCGAACTACACGCATCCAAACCAGACCGCTCCTCACGTCACAAACGTTGACGGGCTGCATGTCCGCAACTACGACGGCGTGCGCTCCGCAAACTTTGACGGACTGCACGTCCGCAACGGTGTCGGTCTGAACAACACGCCGGGCGTCGATAACGGCCTGTACCCGAATGGGACGTATCCACGGGCGAACGTCAACAACTACAACGCCTACACCAGTGGCATGCGACCTTACAACGCCTTTACCGACCATAACGACGGAGTGTTGGGCACGCCGAATGGAATGAACCATTCCATTTATCAAAAGCGGGCCTGGAATCGCGCAGGAGCCGGCATCATGCAAACCGGCATGCCGAAAATGGGCTACGCCCAGACAAACCGGGCAGGCATGAAGACCGCTGGCGCCCAAAACGTCTACGTAGACCGCGACGCTCTGGCGCAAGCAGTCGGCAACGTCACCACGAGCTGCCCTGGCGTTCAGCGTTCTACTGTCCTGGTGACGGATGAAGAAATTTTCGTCGGTCTGAACACCCAGGGAGTAGACCCGCGCACAGCCAAAAACCAGGCGAAAATGAATGCGCAGTCGATCTCGCCACGCTATTACAAGGTGTATGTGACGGACAACCCGAATGACATTCAGGAAATTGCCCGTGTCGCCAGCCGTTCCAGCAATGTGCATACAGCGCGTACCGAGGATGCTGCGAGCATCGATACGCTCATCAAGCGCATGGGCGGCGTAACAGACGGCGAGCAAGCAAAAAGCATGAACGCTCAAAAGAACGCGAATGCGACTCAAAAAGCGAAAATGGGTACAACCAGTCGCTAAGGCGAATCTCCCCTGTATAGAGAAGAACCCCCTTTTGCAGCGATTCCTTTTCGCATGCAATGAGGGGGTTTTTCTTCTTATTACTGACCTTGCGCCTGTGGCAAGGCCTCCTTGGCAATCGTTTCCTTCGCGGCATTCGCCTGTTCGTGTGCGTGGTACGAGCTGCGCACGAGCGGCCCTGCTTCCACGTGGCTGAAACCGCGCTTCATGCCTTCTTCCTTCAGGCGGGCAAATTCGTCCGGATGGTAGTAGTGCTCGACCTTCAGATGCTTTTTCGTCGGCTGCAGGTACTGGCCGATCGTCATGATGTTGACATCCACGGAACGCAAATCGTCCATGGTTTCGATCACTTCTTCAAGCGTCTCCCCGACTCCGATCATCAGGCTGGACTTCGTCGGAATGTTCGGCTGGAATTCCTTCGCCTTTTTCAGCAGCTCCAGCGTCCGGTCGTACTTGGCGCGTGCCCGCACGCGGTCAGACAGGCGGCGCACTGCCTCAATATTGTGGTTCAGCACGTCCGGCTTCGCGTCCATCACAAGCTTGAGCGCATCCCAATTCCCTTGGAAGTCCGGAATCAGCACTTCCACAGAGGCAAACGGCAGACGGCGGCGAATCGCCCGAATCGTCTCCGCAAAAATTTGCGCGCCTCCGTCTTTCAGATCATCACGGGCAACGGAGGTGACGACGACGTGCCGCAAACGCATTTGCTCGGCAGCTTCTGCCACGCGTTCCGGCTCGGCCACATCAAGCTCTGTCGGCAATCCGGTTTTTACGGCACAAAACCGACAGGCACGGGTACATATATCACCCAAAATCATGAACGTAGCTGTACCGCTGGCCCAGCACTCATGAATGTTGGGACATTTTGCTTCTTCGCAAACGGTATGTAGTGTCTTGCTGCGCATGGTTTGCTTCAGCTCTTTGAAGCTGGCGAGTTCTGGTCCTGAAACAAGGTTGATCTTGAGCCACTCCGGCTTGCGTTGCGTCATAGGGCCCACTCCTCATGTATCTTGGTACGAGACATAATCAAACTCCATTATAGAGGTTGGAATTACAAGGGGCAACCTCTTTCACAAGTCAGGTAACAATTACCCGAGCTGATGCGCCTTGTGCCAATCCGATCCGCGCAAGAGCGGCGCAAGCAAGCGCTGCTCCCGTTCGTGGCAAGTAAACAGAAAGACCTGATGCTGCTCCGCCAGCTTGGCGATGTACGCCAGCGTCCGCTGCAGGCGCTCGTCATCGTAGTGGACAAAATGGTCGTCCAGAAACAGCGGCAACGGCTCTGTCCGTTTGCTTATGTGCTGCAGCAGGGCGAGCCGCTGCGCCAGGTAGAGCTGATCGGCCGTTCCCGTGGAGCATTGCTCGTGGCTGACGATCAGGTTGCGCGTCGGCTCCAGCAGCCGCACCGCGAAGCCCTCTGTCGGGTCGAGCCGCACGTCGCGGTAGGCTCCCCCCGTAATTTGCGCCATCACCTCGGAAGCCATCCGGTTCACATCCGGGGAAACGTCGCGCTTCCATTCGCCTTGCGCCTCCTGCAACGCATCCCGCGCAAGCTGGAGGGCGTCCCGGCGCTGCAACAACCGACGCAGCGCAATAGCAGCCTCTTCGTATTCGTCTCTGGCTCTCGCTACGGACACGCCTTCATGGGCGGCCATCTCTCCATAGGCGCGGGCGATTTTTTCCCGCAGCTCTTGCAGCTCGTCCTCCATCCGGGACAACTGCGCCAGACAGTCGCTCTCTGCTTCCTCGCGCTGCCGCTTTTCCTGCCGCAAAATCGCTCGCACCGCCTCGCCCCAGTCGGCTTGCAGCATTTCCTCCCGCTTTGCTTTGGCCAGATCGCTCTCCAGCCGGACGGCCCGCTGCTCCTGCGCGCTTCTTTGTAGCTCTTCCCTTTTTGCTAGAAAAGTATCCCAATCCCGAACATCCCAGCGCTCCAAAAGGGACGCCCATTCAGCGTCGATGGCGGCAATCTCCTGCTGCAGCCGCTCGCTTTCTTGCAACTGCTCGCTGGCGGCAACAGGCGCAACAGCATGTCCGCTCCCTTTTGCCTGCAGCACGAAAATCCCGAGTGCGAGCAACAGCAAGCTCAAGCCGAGCGAACTGCCGCCAAGGACGGGATGCCCCGTCGCCAGGCCGACGGCGCCGAGGATAGCAAATAGCCCAGCGCCGCCCCACAGGCGTACGGCTCCCTTTTTGCGCTTGGCCCGATTCCCTTGCCGCTGCGTCCGCGCCTGGCTGCGCGTCCCGGTGGACAGGGCAAGCACAGCCAGCTCGGCCAGCCGCATATGCCGCTGCTCCCGCGCTTTGCGCAGCGAAGTGCCGCGCTCGTAATCCGCTTCCAGTTCGCCCAGCGCTTGACTCGCCGCTGTTCCCTGCGCACCGTCTGGCGTCTGCTCGTCCCATGCCATGATCGAGCTGCGCGCTTTTTCGTGCAGTTGCCGCTCCGCTTCGCTCGCAGCCCGCGCAAGCCACCATTGCCAATCTTGCGCGTCGATGGGCGAATAGCTTCGCTGCCAGCTTTCTTGCCAAAGCTGATCCTGCTCCTGCCACTTCTGCATACGTTCCCGCAGCCGGATGTGCCGCTGTTCGAGTCTTTCGCGCTCCTCCTCCCAGAGCTGGATCGATTGCGTCAGTTGCCGGATCAGGCGCCATGCCGCTTCGGCGTGAGCCAGCTCCTGCTCCTTGCTCGCTGCGCGCGACGCCGCTTTGCCCAACAGCGTGTTTTCCGCCCGCTCCTTTTTGCCGATGCTTACAAGCTCCCGGTCCAGCTCCGCCAAAACGGCGTGGACGTGCGGGCTTGCCTCCTGCGCATCTGCAAAAGCAGGCATGAGATGCTCGGCAGCTTCCAGCGGCTCCCGTCTGATCCAGGTCAAATCCGTAAACAGGCTGCGGGTAAGCCCCAGATGCTTTTCCAGAAAGTTCCGCTCCTTGCGCCGATCCTCCATGTACACGTCTGTCAGCTCCGTCCACTCCGGGTCGAGAAACAGGCGTGCCTGCTCCCTTTCTTTCGCCAGCGTCCGGTGCAAGCGGTACGTCTTGCCCCCGAGCTGATAGGTGACGATCGTCTCGTAGTCCCCCTGGTGCCAGGGGCGGTATTTTTCATAGGCAGGCAAATAGCGCGCCGTTTTGACGTAATCGCGCTTCATCCCGTACAGGGCGGCGAAAATGGCTTGCAACAGCGTCGACTTCCCCGCTTCGTTGGGAGCGTAAAACAGGTTCAGTCCGGGAGCGAAGCGAAAGTCGGCTCCTTGCCATTTTCCAAACCCCGTAAGCGATATTTCCTCGATCCTCAACGGATGCTCCCCCCAATCCGCGCGAGCGCCTCCTGCCTCGCCAGCCGGGCAATTTCGCGCTCTTCGTCGTTTCTGGCGCTCGCCTCGGCCTCCGCCAGCTTGGCGAGCCATTTGCCCCATACGCCGCCTTCTGCCACCAGCTTGTCTGCGTCGATGTCAGGCCACGTCTCGTCTGTGATCGCCAGTGAAAAAAATCGCGAAAAGCGCTGCTCCAAGACGGAAATCGCCGGCACAAAATGAGCGGCCCGCTCTCCGGTCAAGGTCACGTACACAAGATCCGTGCTGGCGATTTCCGCAAGCTGCGCGTTCATCACCTCGACGAGCTGCTCGGTCGTTTCCGCCCCGGCGGCGTGAATCGTCACTTTGCGAACCTGGCGCTGGCAGACCGGAAGCGCCTGCAGCGTCAACCTCCCGGCGTCATCCAGCTCGCCGTACAGCACAGAGCGCTCTCCCGCTTCCTTGCTCGTCAGCCCTTCCGGCGAGCCGGGATAGGCGGCGAGCGGCTGCCTTGTTTGCGGGTGCACAAATTGCTCCGGCTTGTGAATATGGCCGAGCGCCACGTAATCCATTCCGGTTTCGACCAGCTCCTGCAACGTAACCGGAGCGTACGGCTGGTGCTCGTCCCCTGCCCTGTTCAGGACGCTGGCATGAAGCACCATCAGGTGGTGCCGATAGCCGTCCAGCTTGCCTGGAAAAGAGGCGAGCGGCGACTCGTAGACATGCGGCTGCCCAAATCCCCAGCCGTATACGACGCATGACTTTTCCGGAAACTCAAAAGCGCCCCACTCCGGCGTAAACCAGTACACGTTGCCCGGCCACTCCAACGTCTGGTAAAACGAATCCGGCCGCCACGGATCGTGGTTTCCCGGCGCGATGCAGACCGGGATCGGGGCGATGCTCGCAAACAGGTCGCGCAAAAACATGGCCGTGGAGCGCCTGCCCCCGTGATATTCCAGCAAATCTCCGGCAATCAGCCAAAAGTCGGCCTGCTTTTCTGCAACCAGGTCGCGAATCGTTTGCAGGGTGCGGCGAAAATCGTCCTGCCGAAGCTCGTAAAGATCCGCCAGCATATGTAAAGGCGCGTCCAGATGGACGTCCGCCGTATGAATGAATGACAACACGAACCGATCAACTCCTCGCATGACAAACCGAATCGGCAAATGGTACACTTTGGACAACGAATCAGTAAACAGACGAACATACTTTCCCTATATGATACAGAGGAAATGACTGGTTGAAAAGGAGTGTTTCTCGTGCGCATTGCGTATTTGGACTGCTTTTCGGGAATAAGCGGCGACATGCTTTTGGCCGCGCTCGTCGACGCCGGGGCTGATCGCGACCGGATCGAGCAGGAGTTGCGGAAGCTTCCCGTAGGAGATTTCCGTCTGGAGTGGAAAAAGGTCGTCAAAGCAGGCGTCTCCGCGCTGAAGCTGGACGTCGTGGACGAGAGCCAGGCTCCTGCCCTTCCGCTCAAGCCGTTGAAGGTGCTCGGCAACGATCACGAGCACCGCAGCCACAAAGACATCGTGGACATGATTCAGGCAGCCGGGCTGGCCCCGCGCGTAACGCGCCGCTCGCTGGCTATTTTTGAAAAAATCGCGATCGCCGAAGCGAAAATTCACAACGTCCCAGTCGATACTGTCCATTTTCACGAGGTAGGGGCGCTCGACTCGATCGTCGACGTCGTAGGCATCGCGCTCGGACTGGAGGAGTTGGACATCGGGCAATTGCATTGCGGGCCGATCCCGACAGGCAACGGCTACGTGCGCTGCGCCCACGGTCTTTATCCGGTTCCGGCCCCCGCTACCATGGAGCTTTTGGTCGGCATACCGCTGCGCGAGACGCGGATCGACAAGGAGCTGACCACCCCGACCGGAGCGGGTGTTGCCGCCGCGCTGGTCGAGCAGTTCGGCCCGCTGCCGTCCATGACCGTCGAGGCTATCGGCTACGGCGCAGGAACCCGCGACTTGCCCGACCAGCCGAATGTGCTGCGGCTCTTGGTCGGACGCCGCTAAACGCAAAAAAAACTTCCGTCGACATTCGGCGGAAGTTTTTGGTTTGTCTATCCGTTAGCGCAGCAGGCGGAGAAACTCGCGCATGAAGCCGGGCAAATCCGGCCATGCATGACCAGACACCAGATTGCCGTCTACGTGGAGCGTTTCTTTTTCGTAAATCGCGCCCATCGCCTCTACGTCCGGTCTGCACGCCTGGTAGGCGGTCAGCTTGCGGCCGGCGAGATGCTCGGACACGATCGCAAGCACTTGCGAGCCGTGGCAAATCGCCGCAACTGGTTTGTTCGCCTCAAAAAAATGGGCGACGATCGGCTTTAGGCTTTCGTTCAGCCGGATGTACTCAGGCGCTCGCCCGCCGGGAATAATCAAGGCGTCGAAAGCTTCCGGATTGATGTCGGAGAACGCGGCGTGCGCAGGCAACTGATAAGCAGGCTTTTCTGTGTACGTCTCGCTGTGTGCTTCAAAGTCATGGCAAACGGTGTGCAGCGTCTTCACGCTGGGCGCGGCAATCACGGCTTCGTAGCCTTCTTCCAGCAAACGGTAATACGGATAGAACACCTCCAGTGCTTCTACGGCATCCCCTGTCACGATCAACACTTTTTTGCTCATCACACGAGCCTCCTCCATACATGTTTGGTTGGATACTCCACGTTTTCAATTCTTTGGAGGCACGTCTCGCTCCTGCCTTTCTGTCCATTTTTTAACAGAACTTTTACGGGTCGCCAATTCCAGCGCTTCCTGATGCACCTGCTTCAACGAAACGCCATTGGCTCGGGCAACCGCCGCGCAGCTCTCGTACTCCGGCGCGACCTGCACCCGCTGACCCCGATGGTAGCCGAGCTTGACCGCAACTTCGCCCCAGCTCGTCTCTACGCGGACATGGCGTCGCGCCAGGCGATGGCAGGCCACAGGGAAGTAGCGGATGCCAAACGTCGTCGTTTCCTCGAACAACAGCGTTTTCATCGCGTCCAACTGGCTTGCATAGCACATGACCTGCACCATGGTCCCCGGCCTGCTTTTTTTCATCGTGACTGGCAAAAAATGAACGTCGTTGGCCCCTGCCTTGAAGCATTGCTCCATGAGGTAGGCGAGCCACTCCGGACTGGCGTCGTCCACATTCGCTTGCAGCAGCAGCATGCCTTCGTCGATATGCTCATCGGCATGCTGCCTGCGCTCGCGAAAAACGGGGATCGCGTCCTCGCCCTCACTCCTGCCGTCTGACGCAAGCAAAAGCACCGCTGTGCCGTCTTCGTCATGCTCCACCTGTAGCAGCTCGCCTTCCAGCGTCCGCAGCGGCTTTGCGCCCATCACTTGCAGCCAGAGCATGGCGACTGCCGAAAAGTCTCGCGCTGCGTCCAATCCATCCGTCTCCCGCACGACAAGCCCGGATGCGAGCGACAAAACTTGCGGCGACAGGCCGAATGGCACGGCAAGCGGCTGCACATACAGCTCTCCCCCGCACGAGCCGGCGCCATGGTCTGCCATCAGCTCGCGCAAGGCAGCCGTCTCCCACTGCCAGCGCTCCTCCTCCATATACGGGCGATACGGTTCCGCCATGTCCAAAATGCGCCCGGCGTCCACTGCGTCACCTGCCGAAAACGCAGACGATCCCGCACACTGTCTGCCTGCAATGCGCTGCAGCGGCTTCACGAGCGACTCCAGGAAGAGCGGGCCATTTGCCCGAATGACCAGCTTCATTTTTTCTCCCTCCGTTTTTGAAAAAGCATTTCTTCCTTGCATCATACACCAGAAGCTTGCGCTGCGCGGAGAAGTTCAGCGGCCGCTTCCAAAAAGTCTCGCGGATAATCCGCAGAGACTGGCAGAAACTACAACGGAAACTACCCGGGCTGGAGGGAGTCGGCATGCGAGTTTTCCGCCTCATCATTCAGATCAGCTTATGCGTGGCAGCAGTCATTTCGCCGCTGGAATCTGCCTTCGCCAAAGGCTCCTCTGCCAACCAGGCAGACCCTCTCCTGCGGGAACGGCTGCAGCTTTTTTGGCGCATGGAGTCTTTGTACGGCATTCCCTGGAACTATTTGGCGGCTATCGATCAGTACGAGCGCACGATGAAAATACGCAAAAAGCAAACGGACAACCAGGCATCGTCCTCGCGGCTGACTGCCGTTGATATCCCGAGTGATCGCTGGACGGGCAGCATGAACCCCGACCAGGAGGACACGAATCCGGTGTCGATCCAGTTTTTCGGCGGGATGGGCATGGACGGCGACGGGGATGGACTCGCCGACCGCAACAACGATCTCGACGCACTCACTTCTCTCATTCATTACCTGGCGCAGTACGGCTTTTCTGCGGATGACTGGCAAATCGGCGTCTGGTCTTACTACCAGCGGGATCGCTCGGTGAAAACGATCCGGCAGTTCGCGCAGGTGTACGAAAAATACCAGCACCTACAGTTGGACGAGCGTCATTTTCCCATCCCGGCGAGGTACGATTACAGCTACCGCAGCACCTGGGGAGACGCGCGCGGCTGGGGAGGGCGGCGGATTCACGAAGGCACCGACATTTTCGCCCGACACGGGACGCCCGTGCTCTCCACAGCTTACGGAGTGATCGAGGTCATCGGCTGGAACCGCTATGGCGGCTGGCGGATCGGCATGCGCGACATGGGCAATGTGTATCATTACTTCGCCCACCTGTCGTCGTTCAAAAAGGGACTGAAGCCCGGCGACATCGTGGAGCCGGGGCAAGTGATCGGATACGTCGGCAGCTCCGGCTACGGCAAGCCTGGCACCGCCGGAAAATTCCCGCCCCACCTGCACTACGGCATGTATCGGGAGACTGGGGGAGCTGACTGGGCTTTCGACCCTTACCCGTATCTAAAGCGCTGGGAACGACAAAGGAAGCGGTAGCACAGCCGCTTCTTTTTTGTGTGCCCATTCGGGCGTTGACAGGAGCAAGACGGACGCATTACAATCAAATCAAAATTTGGACGATCGTCCAAAAACGAGGTGCACAGCATGACTCCCCCTTCGAAAAGCCAGGCGAAAGCGGAAGCGAAGCGGGCCTTTTTAATCGAGCAGGCGACGATCTGCCTCGCGGAAAAAGGCTACGCCCACGTCTCCTTGCGCGATATCGCCAAGGAATCCGGCGTCTCGCTCGGCATCCTGCACTATTATTTTGCCAGCAAGGAAGAATTGCTGCTCGAAGTGATCGCCAGCTACAAGGAACGCTTCATCGCCGAGCTGGAGCGCGAAGTGGTTGCCGCTCCCCTGGACAACTTTTTCCCGGCTCTCGCTGCCGTTCTCGGCCGCAGCCTGCTGGAAGACCGCAAGCTGCATCGGCTCTGGTACGATTTGCAGGCGCAGGCGCTGTACACCCCTGTCTTTTTGGAGCAGGTGCACCACACGCGAAACCGACTGCACGACCTGATTGCCCGCATGCTCAAGCGGCTGCAGACGGAGCGTGGAGCCGCGCTTGCCGTGGAGGTGAGCGCGGCAAGCTCGATCCTCTATTCCGTGATCGACGGCATGATCTTGCAAAGCTTGCTGGACGAATCCCGAACGGCCGCAGAAGCGATCAGCCGCTTTCAGCTTGCTCTCCACCATGTTCTCGAGTCGCTTTTTTCTTCTGGTTCACCTGCCACCCATCCTGTCGAACGAGGTGATTGATAATGTCCGTACTCCCTCTGCGCAATCCGGCCACGGGCGAGACATTCGGCTCCGTGACTGAAGCCAGTCCCGCCCAGGTAGACGCGGCAGTCGCCAAAGCCCGGCTCGCCTTTGAAGCGTGGTCCGCTACCTCCCTGTCCGAACGGCTGCGCTACTTGACGCGCCTGCGCCACTATCTCGTCGAGCACGGCGAAGAACTGGCGGAAAAAATCAGCCAGGCCACCGGAAAAGTGACCATCGAAGCGTACATGACCGAAATTTTTGTCACTGCCGATACGATCCGCTTTTACGAGAAGCACGCGCCGCAAATGCTGGCTGCCCAGCCCGTGCCGACCCCGCTCGTGCTCTGGCCGAAAAAATCGTACATTCACTACAAGCCGATGGGGGTAATCGCGGTCATTTCGCCGTGGAACTATCCGTTTCAACTGGCGATCATCCCGATGCTGTCCGCGCTTGTCGCGGGAAATACGGTCATTCTCAAACCGTCCGAAGTCACTCCTTCTACTGGCCTGCTCATCGAAGAGCTGTTTGCCGTTGCCGGGCTGCCGGAAGGAGTCGTCACCGTCCTGCACGGGGGACGCGAGGTCGGCAGTCGGCTGGTGGCGGCCCGCCCGGACAAAATCTTTTTTACAGGCTCGGCCGCCACAGGCAAAAAAATTATGGCCGCAGCAGCGGAGCATCTGATTCCGGTCTCGCTGGAGCTGGGCGGAAAAGACCCGATGATCGTCTTCGAAGACGCGAATCTGGAGAGGGCGGCAAACGGAGCGATCTGGGGCGCTTTTACGAACTCCGGCCAGGTGTGCATGTCCGTTGAGCGGCTGTACGTGCACGAACGTGTGTACCCCGAGTTTTTGCGGTTGGTCACGGAAAAAACGAAAGCGCTGCGCCAACGGTTTCCCGCTCAGGCGGAAGTCGGCTCGATGACTTCGCGTGAGCAGCTCGGCATCGTCCGGGCGCATATCGAGGAAGCGCTCGCCGCCGGAGCCAAAGCCGTCACAGGCGGGCTGCCGCAAACCGACAGCATGTTCATCCCCCCGACCATCCTGACAGACGTCACGCCGGACATGAAGATCATGCGGGAAGAAACATTCGGCCCTGTCCTGCCGATCATGACGTTTTCCGACGAGGCAGAAGCTATCCGCCTGGCAAACGAGTCGCCCTACGGCCTGAATGCGTCTGTCTGGTCGTCTGACAAACAAAGAGCGCAGCGCGTAGCAGAAAAGCTGTTGAGCGGCAACGTGTGCATTAACGACGTCATCATCAGCTACGCCAATCCGCACCTCCCGTTCGGCGGGGTCAAAGAGAGCGGCATCGGCCGCTACCGCGGGCCAGCCGGGCTGCAAGCGTTCACGCACAGCATCTCGGTCATTCACGACCCCGGCTCGAAAAAACGCGAGTTCAACTGGTACCCGTACACAGAAGACCAGCAGTTGATGTTCAGCGGCTTGACCCATTTTCTGTACGGAAAGCGGCCAAAATGGGACCGCCCGACGCTGAAAGCGATCTGGCGGGAGCTGAAACGGTTGCGATAACGCGAGCGGCCACGCTTACTTGATCGTGCCGTAGCCGAGTATATCGAGCTTGACCTTGATGTTGAATCCGGCCTGCTGATAGAGCGCGAGCCCTTTTTCCCGCGTCCATTTTCCGTAGTATTTCTGGCGCAGGCTCTCTTCGATTCCGGCCGGATCAACGCCCTCTTGTTGAAATTTTTTCAGCATCACAGTGGTCTCCCGTTTAATCAGCGCTTCCATCTGCTTCACGAGCTTTTCCATTTGCGGTCGTTTGTCCAAATTTTTCTTGCCATCGTAGCCTACCACCATTCCCCGCAGTTCGAGGTTGATGTCAATGACGGGCTTTTTCTGGTTGCCGTTGCTCCGCACTTTTGACTTGGACCAGACAAAATCGAAAATGATCTCTTCCAGACGCTCGCCTTCGTTCGTCTGCTCCGTCAGCTCAAACTTGACGCGGGGAAGCCGCTTTTGTCCGAGCAAGCATTGCACCAGCTTGCCTTCGCGCTGCGAGTAGAAGCCGATCAGCTTGTCTTTGCGCAGCAGAGCGACTTTGGCGATCTGAATGTTTCCGTTTTGCTTGATTAAATAGGGCAAGTTCGGATCGCCCGTCTTGCTGGTCATCATGAACACAAAGTCGTGGATCGTAGAAAAAGACGAAAAAGCCGTTTCCACCCGCGGACGCAGCAAATCGTTCAAATACGTGTTCACTTCCGGCTTGTTTCGGTACTCGCCCCTGATGATATCTTCCGCTTTGCCTTTGACAATCGCGATGAATACGTTCTCGCCCACAATCGGATTCCGGTACAGGTCGAGCACGACTTTGCCGATGCCGACTTTGCGCACCAGCTCCTCGCTGAACAAAATGACGCGAAGCTGTGACAGCGTCATCGTCCGTTCGGATTTTGTGGCGAGCTTCAACATCGCTTCGCTCGTCATGGAAGCTTTGGTCGAGTAAACTTGTGTCGATTCCTTTCCTCTGGCGGGAACGGGGATGGCGACAACGACGTTCATTTGCTTGTCGTCGATGTAGTCAAAGCCCATGACGCCGATCATCGCCATGTCTTCGAGGGCTGGCCGCTCGAACTCTCCCGTGCATCCGGCAAGCGCCAGGGAAAAAACCGTCGATATCAAATACCAACAGATCCACCTCATCATGCTCCCTCTCCCCTTCCCGAACGCAGGGCGTGCAGCAGCAATAAAAAGATCGGCCACAAAATCAAGCCATACCCCAAATAAACGGTCACATAGTCATAAATGAACCGTTGGTCTTCCACCGCAAGCGGGCCGCGAATCATGTAGTAGGAGATCGCCGTCGGCAACAGAAGATGCCAGAGCCGCTGTTTTCTTGCCATGTCTTCTATCCCCGTGCGAGCCATCCACAAATACGTCGTGGACGTGCTGAGAATGAGAAACACCCACAAGCCGATGCCGAGATTTTCGATCCGCTCCATGAAAGACAGCTCCACCGCCTTGAACAGATTCAGGATCGGATAGACGAGATTCGCCATCTGCCATTCGGAAAAGTAGGCCACACTCGTAATCAGCACCAGCACGTAAAACAAAACCACTGACCATACGCCGATCAGCACGTGCTTCAACGCCTTTTTCTTTTCGACAATAAACGGATAGTAAATCAGCAGCACCTCATACCCGAGCATGCTCCCGAACGATTGGTTGAGCGCGTCCAGCACGCTGGCCAGATCCGTATTGAACAGCGGAAAGATGTGCGTGATTCCCCCTTCCTGAAAGCCGTATTGCAGCAGCAAGAGCATCCAGCCCGTAAAGAACAGCGCCAGCAAGCAAAACCTGGCGACCAGCTTGATTCCGCCGTTGGTAATGTAAAACATCACGAGCGTCAGGCCGAGCAGCGGCACGGTGATCGTCTGGTTGTTCAGCATCGACGTCTGCAAAAGCCGCACATAGCCTTCGTTCGCGGTAGAGGCGTTCAAGATGGCGTAGACAATCACCACGACGTTGATCCCTCTGCCCAGCCACTTGCCGAGCAGCTTTTCATGAATCCGAAAAAGCGTGTCCTCCGGGTAGCGCCTGCACAAAGCGATCATCGGAAAAATCGTGAGCGTGACGATCAGCCCCATCAAAATCGGCGACCACCACAGGTTGTATCCCATTTTGCTGGCATAATGGGCAAGGGACAGCAAATTGACCCCCACCATCGTATTGATTACCAGTCCTACAACAAGAACCGGACGCAGGCTGTGAATCTTTCCTCTGTCCATCTATCTACTCCTCACCAATGGGACGCGTCTGTTTGCGTTTTGCTCGGGACATGCGGTTGCGATAGACGATGAACTTCATCGGTGCGCGCACGAGGCCGTTCAACAAGTCTGTCCACTGACGCGGCACGCCGGGCGCCATGCACGGAGTGCCGAGCGAGGTCAGGTTGAGCAGATGCGCGAACAAAAAGGCCAGCATGAGCATCTGCCCGTACATCCCCATCAAGCCAGCCATCAAAATAAAGCCGTATCGCACCAGCCGAATGGCGTTGCTCATCAAAAAATTCGGCGGCACAAACGAGAGCAGCGCTGAGATGGACACGAGAACGATCAGAATGTTGCTCGCCAGACCCGCCTGCACAGAGGCCGTCCCGATCACGATACCTCCGACGATACCGATGGTTTGCCCGATTTTCGTCGGCATGCGTATCCCGGCTTCCCGCAAAACTTCGATGACCAGCTCGATGAACAGCACTTCGATCACAGGAGGAAACGGAACCTGGCTGCGCGACTGGGACAAAATCGTCAACAAAGCGGGAGGAAGCATTTCCGGATGAAAGGTCAGGACAGATACGTAGCTCGATGTGAGCAAAATCGTGACAAACAGTCCGAAAAAGCGGATCATCCGCAGCAGGCTGGCGGTCGACCAGCGGTTGTAAAAGTCTTCCGGGCTGCTGAACATCTCCAGAAAGGAGGCGGGACAAATCGCCGCATCCGGGCTGCCGTTGAGCATAATGATGATGCGGCCGTCCAACAGCGCTGCTGTCACATTGTCAGGCCGCCCCGTCAGCCCGAACTGCGGGAACGGCGAGTACGGCTTGTCCTCCAGCATCTGCTTCAACACGGGCATCCCGACAAAGCCCTGGTACTCGACGTTTTGAATCCGCGTTTTTACCCGCTCCACGTTTTCGTCATTCGCGATATTTTCCAGGTACAGCACGGCTACCCTGTTCTTCGTCTCGGTGCCGATCGTGTAGGCGAGTATTTTCAGATTCGGCGTGGTCAGCCTGCGCCGCAGCATCGACAGATTGATTTCCAGCATCTCCACAAACGAATCCTGCGGCCCGAGCACAGTCGCCTCGCTCTCCGACTTCGTGATGGAGCGATGCTCGACCTGAAACGTATTGACGTGCAAAATCAGCTCCCTGTCCAGGAAAAACAGGATCGTATGGCCGCGCAGCAAATTGTTCATCAGCCTGCCCATGTCATCGGACTGGCACGGCTGCGCATAAGGCAACACCCGCAACGGGTCTTTTCCATCCGAGCGTTGCAACGGCAAAAAGACGGTTTCGTACACTTGCGTCAAATCTACCATCGTATCTAGAAAAAAAACGTGTACCTCTTCCTCATTGATCGTCAAGGACAGACTGCTGAGGTCATCCACGTTCGCCAATTGTTCTTTTACCATGTGCGGCGTGATGCGTTCGCCGCGACCAGACGGCTGCTCGTGCCTTCTGGCTTCTGCGACCTTGGTTACTTGCTCTCTCCACCAATCTGTCGGCCTCATGTTGAATCCCCTCGATCTGCAGGAAAATCCTTCTTACTTTGACCGATACGTGGTGATTTTATCCATTGGCGTGTGCTTTTGAAGGGAGTGGAGTAAGAGGCATTCGTGATCCGAAACGAAAAATAATTCTGAATCGGCTCGCGCCAATGGACAATTGTTTTTGCAATCGACTGAACCAGGCTTTCAATTCCTCTTGTTCCTCAGGTTTTCGTTTATCGGGAGATGTGTGGAGCAGACGTTGTTCATGTCTACCCCCGGCGATGAGTTGCCCGCGAATGGGTACGTTTTCGCGTAGCTTCTAGTGATTTGGAGAAAAGTTGAATGACATTGAACTTGTCTGCTACTACAGTTGCATCCTTCCAAACGCTTCGAACTATCTCAGCCATTCTATGAGCCAAGTCGGTCACAACAACTTGTGGAGGCGTAGCAAAGGGCCAGTTCATGAGAGCGTTACGAACCTGTTTACGTGAACGACCTTCTGTGACCTGTCAGATATGTCCACTTTGTGCATCCATGAGGGTGACACCGTACTTGTGTCCTATTGGTAGAGCAAATTCGTCCAAGCAGACCATGGTAGGCGCAAGACGCTCCTGTGGTAAACTTGTTAGACAACGTTAGATTTCCTCTCTTTCAATGGTTTGTCTCGACAACAACCACGATGGAGGAACATCTACGTTTTTTCAATGTCTATCACGGATTTATGGTGATGAATCTTTAAATTTCAATTTTTACCTATATTTGTTATATTACAAACAAATTACAAATATGGAGGTGTTGGAAGTGAAAAAGTTTTACTTAAGTGTTTTGGCTTTGAGCTTATCCCTATTAACTTTCGTTGCTCCTTCTACTGCTAAACAACCGCCGTCATGGGAAGAAGAAACTACTTTAACAAAAAAAGAAATCAATCGTATAGTTGACGATATAGGGTTAACATGAAGAAGAACTTGCGAATTTCCCAGATGATGTACTCAAAGAATTACTTGAAAACAACGCTAAAAAGTTGGCATCTAATAGTAAAACTGTAAGAGAAGAAGAATTTATGGATAAGAATACAATCACACCTCAAGTAGCTTTAGATGGTGGAATACTAGATTTAAACGCTACCGCATTTTCGGTAAATAGTGACATGACTGGTTATAAAAAGTTTTATTTATATGGAAGTTACGAATGGTCAAAAAGTCCTGAATGGGAACTTACAGACGGCTTGAGTATTGGTTTTCCAGTTACATCAAAATGCTTCCTCCCGATGTCATCACGTGGAAAAGTTCAGCAGCATGAATACAGATATTGTTATAGACCTGACAACAATACTTCAGCTAAATGGAGTTGTTCAACCTATACTACCCCTGATGATTGGGATCCTGGTGTTGGCGTAGGATCGAAAATTGATTTGGAAGCAATGCCAAGTAATAATGCTCACAAAGGGTATATATCACAATATGTATACGTCGAAAAAAATGAGTCTGGTACAGTAAACATAAAATTTGAATATGGTCATCAAACTTGGACTTTGGGATCTGTTGCCTTTGCTGTCTATCCAGCAGGTTTTGCTATTGAACCGGCATCAGTTACTAAGGTTGAAGACTTCGGTATTGTGTTTCGATACTAATCTATATAACTAAAACTAGATCCTCCCCAAAGTAAGAGAGGATCTAGTTTTAGTTATGGTGAATTTATTACAATCAGAAACAATAATTGGCCAACTTTTTTGGGGAGTGATTACTTTTGAAAATTTTCTACTTATCATTCTACCTATCAATAATGGTTATCGTAGCGTTATCATTCATATGGAATCTTATTGAAGTAATGAAAGCATTAACTGAAAAAAACAATACAAGATTTAAAACCGCTAAAACAGTATCCATAATTAGTTTCTTACTTCTCCTTGTCCTCTATATCATTATTTTTGAATACATCGGGCGTTAACCATGACGATCAAAGCATTAGCGAAAGATTGCCGAGCCATCGAGGACGTTCATGAGATGCTCAAGAACCTCTTCCGTGACACCATCCAGCAGTTGTTTGAAGCGGAAATGGACGATCATTTAGGCTATGCCAAACATAATGCTGACGATGCCTTACGGAAAATTATCTAACTGGCAACCATGGAGGCATCAAATAAATGAACCATGCCACTTCGGTGCTGGAAAGAATGTATATCGCAACTGGCCATCCATTTTGGAAGCCGCTTGCAAGGGGAACTGTCCGCATAAAGAGGCTGTTAGGTCGGCCTGACATGGAGCCTCTGCGGGCATGATTCCTTGCGATTGGGCGATGCCAGTCAACCATGCATAGCATGGCTAACGAATCTATCATGCCCGCTCCTCCATGTAAAGCCGTTGACGTAACTATTCACCTGTTAAAAACCCATTTACACAAAAAAAATTACATTACTCTTCCTACCAGGCATTCCCTTTACTTTCCTTCATTGGTTTAGCACTTCATTCACAAAAAATATCAGCCAAATAACATGAATCAAGAATGGGATCTATGTGTGCTTTCGGGCAAACGAAAAAACGGGAGCCGCAGCCCCCGTTTCGCACCCAGACAAGCGATTCGTGTCGCTTAGGCGAACTGCTTGGACAGGTTCGCCATTTCAATCGCTGCCGTTGCCGCTTCCCAGCCTTTGTTGCCCGCTTTTGTGCCGGCGCGCTCAATCGCTTGCTCGATGTTGTCCGTCGTCAGCACGCCAAAAATGACCGGAATCCCGGTGGAAAGCGACAGCGAGGCGACGCCTTTGGCTGCTTCGTTGCAGACGTAGTCGAAGTGCGGAGTCGCTCCGCGGATGACCGCGCCCAATGTCACAACCGCGTCATAGCGCCCCGACTCGGCCATTTTTTTCGCGATCAACGGAATTTCAAAAGCGCCCGGCACCCAGGCCACGTCTACGTTGTCTTCCTCTACGCCGTGGCGCTTCAACGCATCGAGCGCACCGCCTACCAGCTTGCTGACGATCAGCTCGTTAAATCTTCCTGCTACAATCCCTACGCGCAAGCCCGTTCCTACCAAATGTCCCTCAAATGTTCTCATCTTCTCCACTCTCCTTAGCCTTTGAAATGAAGCAGGTGTCCCAGCTTCTCCTGTTTGGTCGACAAATACCGTTTGTTGTGCGGATGTGCCTGCATTTGCAGCGGCACCCGTTCCTCCACCTTCAGCCCGTAGCCGTCCAGCCCCCGGATTTTGCGCGGGTTATTGGTCAAAAGCCGCATTTTTTGCACGCCCAGGTCGCGGAGAATTTGCGCCCCGATGCCGTAATCGCGCAGATCGGCGGGGAATCCGAGCTTTTCGTTCGCCTCCACCGTATCCAGCCCTTCCTCCTGCAGCTTGTAGGCGCGCAGCTTGTTAATAAGCCCGATGCCGCGGCCTTCCTGACGCATGTACAAAAGGATGCCGGAGCCCGCCGCCTCGATCTGCTCCAGCGCAGCATGCAGTTGCGGGCCGCAATCGCAGCGGTGGGACCCGAAAATATCTCCTGTGAGGCACTCGGAATGCACCCGGACGAGAACGGGCTTGGCCGAATCAATCTCGCCCTTGATGAGCGCCACGTGCTCTTTGCCGTCCAGCTCGTTCGTATAGGCGGCGATCCGAAAATCGCCATAGCTCGTCGGCAGGCTCACTTCGATTTCTTTTCGCACGTGCGATTCGGTGCGCATCCGGTAGGCGATCAGATCGGCAATCGTAATCAGCTTCAAGTCGAAGCGGCGAGCGATCTCCACGAGCTGCGGCAACCGCGCCATCGAGCCATCCTCGTTCATGATTTCGCAAATGACACCTGCGGGCACGCTCCCCGCCAGCCGGGCGAGGTCCACCGCCGCTTCGGTATGGCCCGCCCGCCGCAAAACGCCCCCGGCTCTCGCAATCAGCGGAAAAATATGCCCCGGCCTGCGAAAGTCCTCTGCCGTCTTCCGCTCGTCCAGCATCGCCAGCACGGTCTGCGAACGCTCCTGCGCCGAGATGCCTGTATGCGTGCTCACCTCGTCAATCGACACGGTAAACGCCGTCCCTTGCTTGTCCGTGTTGTGCCTGACCATTGGGGTGAGCGCAAGCCGCGCGGCCTGTTCCTCCGTCACCGGGACGCAGACAAGACCGCGCCCGTGCGTCGCCATAAAGTTAATCATCTCCGGCGCAGCCGCTTCCGCCAGGCAGACGAAGTCCCCTTCATTTTCCCGATCCTCGTCATCCACGACGATGATGGCTTTTCCTTGGCGCAAATCTTCCAGCGCCTCTTCTATGCGATGAAACATGGGCTTGTCCCTCCTCGTTCAAACGAATCCGTTTTCCTGCAAAAAAGCCATGCTGATTTTCGCGCCTTTTGCTTCGGTCTGATTGCCGCCTGCTGGCTTGCCGCGATAGCCCAAAAGCCGCTCGACGTACTTGCCGATAATATCTGTCTCCAGGTTCACCTGATCGCCCGCGCGCCGATCGTGCAGGCTGGTTGCTGCCAGCGTATGCGGGATGATCGACACCGAAAAATGCGCATCGGCAACGTCCACGACCGTAAGACTGATGCCATCGACGCAGATCGAGCCTTGCCTGATGACGTATCGTAACAGCTCCGGCGCGGCTTCGATGCGAAACAGCACAGCGTTGGCGTGCGGCTCTCGGGACAAAATCGTGCCCGTTCCGTCGATATGCCCGGAGACGATATGCCCGCCAAAGCGGTCGCCCAGCCGCATCGCCCGCTCCAGATTGACCCGCTGGCCTGTGCGCAGGTGACGGAGGGTTGTCTTTTTCATCGTCTCCGGCATGACATCTACGCTAAAATGCCGAGCCGAAAAAGACGTGACCGTCAGGCAAATCCCGTTGACGGCGATACTGTCGCCGAGCTTGACGCCTTCCAGCACCCGCTGCGCCCGAATGACCAGCCGACTCGCCTGCCCGTTGCCTGTGCTGGATTCCAACGTTCCGACTTCCTCCACCAGTCCGGTAAACATCGGCCTTTTCCTCCTCTTTGTGCTTGCTGAACAAAAATTTGCTCCCGTCGTCTGGCGACTGCTGCTCTCTGGCGCGAATGCGCAGAAAACGGAAAACCTGCTTCCAGCTACTTTTCCCATAGCGGATAACCGCTTATGCGCACGTCCTGCTCATCCAGCAGCTCGACAGTTGCATCCGCAAGCCGGACAGTCTGATCCATCGTGGCGAAGCCCGGTCCGCCAAATGGCGTGGGCGCGCCGCTTCCGCCGATCAGCTTCAACGACACGTAGCTGACGATCTTCTGAATCGCGCGCGCCTGTAAAAACGCCCCGTTCACTGCCTGCCCGCCTTCAACCAGCAGCGAAGTAATCCCGCACTCGCCCAGCGTATCCAGTACGTTTTCCACCGAAATTTGTCCGCTTGCCACAAACAGCCTGACGCCTTTTGCCGCCAATGCCGCACGCTTTTCTGGCGGAGCCGCCTCTGTCGTGAAAATCCAGGTCGGCGCATCCGCATTTTCGATCACGCGCGCTGCAAGTGGCGTGCGAAGCTCGCTGTCCAGGACGATCCGCACAGGCTGCCGCCCATACAACTGCTCCCCTTGTCTGGCCGTCAAAAGCGGATCGTCCGCCAAAACGGTTCCTACCCCGACCAAAATCGCATCGTGCTGTCTCCGCAGTTCGTGCACCTCCGCGCGCGCCCGTTCGCCCGTGATCCAGCGGCTGTGTCCTGTGACCGAAGCGATTTTGCCGTCCAGCGTGCTCGCCGTTTTCACCGTCACAAACGGGCGCTTCGTCGTGATGTAGTGGAAAAACACCTCGTTGAGCCTTTTCGCTTCCGCTTCGCCTACCCCGACGAGCACTTCCACTCCTGCGGCGCGCAGCTTCTCCACGCCTTTTCCAGCCACGAGCGGATTCGGGTCCAGCGTCGCAATCACAGCCCGGCGAATCCCCGCCGCCACTACCGCATCGGCGCAAGGGGGCGTTTTTCCGAAGTGGCTGCACGGCTCCAGCGTCACGTACAAAGTAGCGCCAGCCGCCTTTTCCCCTGCCATGCGCAGCGCATGCACCTCCGCATGCGGCTCCCCGGCACGCAAATGCGCGCCCATGCCTGCAACTGCTCCGTTGTTCACCAGGACTGCACCGACCAGTGGATTGGGGCTGGTCTGGCCGTGGGCCGAGCGCGCCAGCTCCAGCGCCAATGCCATGAACCGCTTGTCCTGCTCCATGTAAAACCTCCTTTTTCCTGCCTGGATTCCAGCCAAAACAAAAAGCCCTCGAAACCTCAAGCGTTTCAGGGCACAGGGAAAGAAGCCTTCTCGCATTCGTTTTTTGCAAAAATAACGATGCCAAAAAGCGCAGTCAGCTCTTCTTCCATCCGGACTTTACCGTCGGCTCTGGAGTTGCACCAGATCAGTCGCAAACCGTCACGGTCCACGAGTCGCGGGCTCAGACGATGGTTCGCCATCGCCATTACCGCCGGTCAGGAATTTCACCTTGCCCTGAAGATTTTCGCTATGAAGTTGCGGAACAAAAAACGCCCGTGAGAACATGCTCAGGGCGTAGGGAAAGAAACCTCGCAAATGCCTGTTTTTGAAAAAACAGCTCCGAGGTTATGCCAATACCTTCTCCCATCCGGACTTTACCGTCGGCCTTGGATTTGCACCAAGTCAGTCGCTATCCAACTGCGATAGCGAGTCGCGGGCTCAGACGTGCGTTCGTCATTACCGCCGGTCGGGAATTTCACCCTACCCTGAAGGCTGGTATTCAGTTAGGCAAAGTATAGCACATTTTTCACGTTCGCTGTCATTTTTTTAGGCAGAAGTGTTTTTCTCCTGCCTGCAAGCTTTGTTACAACATAGTCAGCAGCTCGCGCAAATCCGCAATGTACGCTTGCGGTGCCACGTCATGGCGCTCCATGTCTTGCGCATGTCCCTGGTAGGCGATAAACGCCACCTCCCCGTCCTGCGCGGCTTTTCCGTCAATCCAGGAATCCCCGACCATCGTCCAGGCCGAAGCAGGCATATCGGGATACTGCCTGCGAATGTAATGAATCCCGGACGGGTGCGGCTTCAAGGTCGTCATCTGCTCGCGCGCCACAATCTTCTCGAAGCAGCCCGCAATACCGGTTTGGTGCAGCGCTTCCTCTGCGGCAGCGTAGGCGTTGTTGGTCAAAATGAACAAATGATGCCGCTCCATGAGCTGCGCGAGTACTTCCTGGGCATGGTTCTCGAGAACAGCCTCGTGCATTCCCGCCTTTTCGATTGCCGTGACGGCTCCCCACATCTCCTGTTCGAGCTGGCTGGTCAGCCTGCCCGACTTTCGGCCAAGCTCGATTAGTTGCGAGGCGGTATGGCTGTGCCAGTCGAAGGTCGGCTCTATCAGACCATGCTCCGTCCACAACTGAAAAATTGCCCGCTTCATTTCCGCAAAATTGATCTTCGAGTGCAGCAGCGTATTGTCCATGTCAAAAATGATGCCTGTTGCAAAGCGTCTGTTCATTTCCTTTCCAGCCCCCTCGTCTTCGGTCCGTTCCCATCTCTTGCGCTCGCAAGCCGCTTTTTTCAGTATAGCAAACAAGCTGCTCCCCCGATTTCCGAATGCTGGAAACAAGACTTTTTCCATATGGAGAACCAAAAATGACATAGTAATATTTTCTACGTATGATGAAGAGGAGCTGATGATACGTGATGAAAAAGAAAGCGTGGGCGCACGTCGCTCTGTCGCTCTTCGCAGCAGTGGCGATCAGTGCGTGCAGCCAGCCAGCTTCAGTGGATCAACCAGCACAGCAAGCGGAACAGCAAACACCGCAACAGTCAGCGCAGCAACCAGCACAGCAGACTGCGCAACAGCCGACCCAGCAAACTTCCGGCGACACTGCTGCCCAGCCTGCCTCTGAACAGAAGCGGCCGGAATATCTCCCAGCCGATTTCCCGCTCCCGGAGGTCGCCGAAATTAGCACCTCGCATTCCGAAATGAAAGACGGCAAAAAGTCTGTCCTGCTCATTTTCAGCACAAAGGAAAGCATGCCAGCCGTAACCAAGCTGTACAAAGACTACTTCAAGACGCAAAACCTCTCTGACGCCGGGCAAACCATCGACGACTAAAACATCATTATTCAGGGAGGCAACGTCGAGAAAAAACAGTCCTGGTCGATGATCGGCGGCCCGCTCAGCGGCCAGGAAGGCGTCATCGAGCTGACTGCCACCTGGGCGGAGCAGTAAGCAAGGGCAGCCATCTCCATGAAAAAAGCGACAGCTCGCACGCTGCCGCTTTTTTTCGTTTCCGCCGCGCCTTCTACGGGCTGTCGTCCATACCTTCCATGGGCGCACGCGGCACATCCGGCTTGCCTTCCGGATTGTTGTACAAATACTGCGGCACGTCGCCGATGATGAGGGAGTGCGTGATCGGGATTTTCGTCGTAACCGTCTGCTCCTCGGTCGCAAACGGAATGACGATGCGCAAGTCGACCTCTACGAAAATGTAGACCGTGGCGAGCACCATGTTGATGCCCGCCTCCTTCAGCTCTGTCTCCAGCTTCGTTTTCACAGAGCCGATCGGCACGAAGGTCACGGGCAAGTTCGGCCCCATTTGCGCCAGAAACGTATTCCCTGTCGCCAGGCCAAGCGGAATCGTGCGGTCCACTTTTTCCGTCTCGAACTCCTGGAGCTTGTTCTGGACGCGCGAGGTGGTTTCGCCGACAATTCTTGCGTACTCCTTGAAGTTGAACTGATACGCCTGAATTTGCCCCTCGTTGTTCTTCTCGATCTTCACGATCTGGTTGAAGTCGACGCCTTGCTGGGAAATCCGCTTGGTGACCGCATCCGTAATCGCTTCCTTCGCCAATTGCTCTGCTTTTTGAGTAGCCAGGATCAACAGTGTCGGCTCCAGCCGATGCTGCAAAAAAACGAGCGTCTGAATCGACAGCACAAAAAAAATCACCAGCGCGATCAAAAACGCTTTCGTTCGGGAAAGCGGGTTTCTCCAACGCCGACGGGGTCGAAATATAGCCACTCCCGTCACCTCCCAATTGGTACATCCTATGGTGAGTGACGGGAAAAAAGACTACCCGCGACGAGCGCCGCCCGCTTGCTGTGCCTTGCGCACATAGCATCCCAGACCGAGCAGTGCCAGAGCCAAAAGCGCCTGCGCGACGGCGACCATCGCTGCCAATCCTAAGACAGCGGAAATCGCGGGCGCCGCCAAAAATCCGACAAAAAACCCGCTGCGGCTAAACAAGCCCTGTACCCCCAGCACCTTGCCGCGCACCTCGTTTTTGGCCTGCTGCAACAGCGTGCTCTCCAATACTTGAGCCGCTCCGCCAAAAAGCCCCGCGCCCGCGAGCAAAAGCAGCGCCCAAACCGCACCGTCGGCGGCAAACGCAAGCACGATGAACACAGCCAGGAGCCAATGCGCCCCCAGCATCCCAGGCCAAGGCACAACGGGAATGCGCGCCACCAGATAAGCGCCGAGCAGGCCGCCGACACTCATGACTGACCACATCATCCCGTGCAAGGTCGCGTCCCCGTGGCTAATCTGATCTGCCAAAAACGGCAAACCGTAGTTATGCGAAGCCGTGCTGATCGACAGCGGCGCAGCCAGCAGGCTGATGGCAAGCAATACGGGCGCGCTTTGCAAATACCTGACGGCTGCCCGCATGCCACGCTCCTTTTGCTTCCCCCCGCTGTCTCCGGCAGAGCGCTCGCCAGCCGCCCCGCTTTTCGGCCATGCCCGGCTCTCCCAGCGCATCCGGGTCAAGAGCAAAGCCGAGAGGAAGAAGCTGGCTGCATCTGCGCCAATGACGAGCGCGTAGCCAACACGGTCAGTCAAAAAGCCCCCCAGCACAAAGCCCGCCATGCCTACGAGCGATTCCAGGCGCACCTTGAGCCCGTTCACCCACACCAGCCGCTCCATCCCGAACATCTGCGGCAGCGAAGCCTGAAAGCTGATCGTAAACAGCGTGTACAGCATGCCTTTGAGAAACGCTGCGGCAACCACGACATACGGATGCGGAGCAGCGATGATTGCGAGAAGCGCAAGTCCTGCTCCGATATCGCTTGCGATCATGGCATGCCTGCGGTCCATCCGGTCAGCCAGCATGCCCGCAAACGGGCTGAACAGCATGCCGCCTACCTGACGGGCGACAAAAAAGGCCGTCAGCCAAAAGGCGCTATGCTCAAATGTGAAAATCAACGCGCTGCACGCGATCAAATCCATTCGCGAGCCAAGCGAAGACAGCGCATTGACGTACAAGTAATGTTTTACGTTCATGTGTGCCAAACCTCCTGTCAGTCGCAGGCGGTTCGGACAGACGCCCCCCGCTACAGGGTGCGTACACTGATTGTGGCAGTTGACATGCGCATGCCTCCTCATGTGTTGAGTTGGGTACAAACCATTGTTGAACTTGGACAATCACTTTTGACGGGGGCCGTCCCCTCACCGTCTTCGTGCGGCACCAACTGCCGTATCCCCATGATAGAGCGAAGCAAGCTGCCTTGTCACGCCAAATCGTTTGACTGGCCTTCGCAAAAAAACGCGCTTCCCCTACGTCAGACTGCAACTGTTTCTCATATGGTAAGGGGAAGATCTCTTTTCGCCTCAGGAGGTTTGTCATGAATTTGCAACGTTTGGAACAAGCATTTGGCTCCCTCGTTTTCCCCAGTCACGCTGAGCTGAGGCAGGCGCTCGTTTCCCTTTCGCTCTGCCCAGAAGATATCGCGTCCCACATTCCCCAGCCTGAACATCTCCCCTACGGACGCAAAATTTTGTACCAGACGACGCACGTCGAAGTCGTCCTGATCCATCTGCCCAGCATGCAGGAGTCTGTCCCGCACAACCATGGCGATTCCTTTGGCTGGGAATGGATCATTTCCGGGACGCTCACCAATGTCGTCTACCTTCCTGCCGATCGCGAGGGAGAGGTGTTTCGCGCCCAGACAACCCATGTCAGCGCCGGAGACTGCTACTACGTCGCCCCCGGCGAAATTCACGCCATCCGCAACAACACAGACGCGCCGGTGTACTCGCTCAACGTCTACACGCCGCCGCTGCAAAACTCCCGGCAGTATCACCCGACCACTTCTGCGACCTGACGCAACGAACACACGCTCATGAAAAAAACAGTACGCCCCCCCACCGACGGCCGTACTGTTTTTTCTTCGCCTACAAATTTTCCGTGATCTCCGACAGCTCGTCCGCGGAGCTGGCTACTTGCGCCACAGCCTGGTTCATATCCTCCATGACCTTGAAGAAGTTTTCCAGCTCTTTTTGAATGTGCGAGCTCTGCTCCTTGCTGTCGGAGACAGCGTTGATAATGCCCTCGAAAAACGCATTCGTCTCGTCCGTCATTTTTGTGCTCGACTTCACGAGCCCCTGGATTTCCAGCACGACCGATGACAGGACAGTCGTTTGCTGATTCGTTTTCTCGATCAGCTCCCGCACGCCGAATACCGATTTTTTCGTCTGCTCGGCCAGCTTGCGCACCTCGTCGGCTACGACCGCAAAGCCTCGCCCCTGCTCTCCGGCTCTCGCGGCTTCGATCGCCGCATTGAGCGCCAGCAGATTGGTCTGCTCGGCAATCGCCGTCACCACGTCGACAATTCCGCGAATTTTTTCCGCGTTGTCCTCCAGCGTGTTCATTTCTTCGGAAATTTGCTTCACGCTCTGCTGGATCAGCCCCATCTGCTCCTGCTGCTTCTCCAGCTTTTCCTTGCCCTCCCGGGACAGCTCCTGCGCCTTGCTGGAAAAATCCGTGCCGTTTTCGGCGTAGCGAAGCACTTCGCGCGACTGCTCCGTCAGTTGCTCGACGGACGCGCTGTTTTCCTCCGAGACGGCTGCCAGCTCATGCGCGGAATTGGTCAGCAAAACCCGCAGTTCGTCCTTTTTGGCCTGCTCGGCGCGACGAACACGCTCATGTTCATTCTCGTATTCTTCCAGCACGATTTGCTGCTCGATGTTGAGAATTTTGCTCACCGCAGTGAGCGCCAGCACGAACTCATCCTTGTCCGCGATGTTTTTATGCAGAATATCCATAATGGATATGAACAAATTTTGAAACGCACTCAAGTACCATTTCGGCTCCAGTCCGATCCGCATGTGAATGATGGCGATCCTGCTGCGCTGCTCGATGTACGCGGCGTCGATACAGCCGTTGAACATCTCTGTGATATGGCGGGTCAGTGTGCCCTTCAGTCTGGCAATGGTGCTGTTTTTGTCCACAATGCTCATGAGCAGTGGTTCAGTTTCAATATTCGAATAAAAGAAGTCTACAATTTTGTCAATATTGCGAACGATAAGCGGTTGAAGCGCTTTGACAATCGACAAGTCCTCCTCTGTCAGATGGATCAGCGCCAGTTGCCTGGAGAGGGTGGTTTGCCCGTGAAGCTGTACTTTTCCCTGTTCCTTGCGCTCCTGGAAAAACGACTCCTTTTTGACTTTTCCTTTCAATCCAAACAGGCTGGAAAATGGACATGTACTCATACGCCGAACTCCTTTTTACCGAATAAAAAATGGCTGGACTAACCATATTAGGTAGAGTAAACGAATAATTTCCAATTGGCATATCCTTTTAATTATATACCCGATTCTTCTATCGTGTAAACCACGCCCCAAACAAAGAGAGCGCCCTTTCTCTTGAAAAGGAAGGCCCCCTCCACGCTCTACATCTCTGCTTTTTTCACTTCTGCCTTTTGCAGCTTCCAGCCCGTCTTGTCCCATTTCCACAGCGACTCGACGTAGGCAATCGTGTCGGCGTTGGCTACGCCGCTCACCCGCTGCACGCCCTTCAGCTCGCAGACGCCGTCGCGGTTCTCGTCCACAGGCGTAAGCACGCTGAAGCTGTTCGGCATCACCTCGGTCGGCGTCAGCAGCTTTCCGTCCTTGTACACCCCGTTTTCGTCGTATATTTTTTTGCGGTCAGTCAGGTCGAGAACGGTGGTATGGTTCGTCTCTTTGATGTGAATCGGCACTTTGTAGTTGTCCTGGTACGAACCGGTGATCGTCAGCGGCTGCGGCACCGGCAAAACGACAGGCTTGTTGTCCTTGTTGCCAAACAGGTAAAACTCCGATGTTCCGCCGCTGCCGCCCGTCGGCGCCTGGAGCAAAATTTGTTTCGTGCCGTTTCCGATGAAATCGCAAAAAGCCATGTCCGGCTGATACCCGCCATACGGCGTCGTAAAAAACACCGTCTTTTTCGCCACCGGATCTTGCACCATCACCTTCAGCTTTTCATAGTACGGGCTGTCAGCGGCAAAGCGGTGGCCGAGCAGCGTCACGACATCCGGACGCCCGTCTCCTGTGACATCTTGCCGTTTGATCTGAATTTCCTCATACACGCTCGGCGGCGGCTGAACCTGGCGCGCTTCCCGAGCGCTAACCGGTTGCCCTGCTGCTCCCGCGATCAACCCCCACGCCAGCACGGCTGCCATCCCTACTCGTTTACCCTTCCACATATGCATCCACCTTTTTACGTTTTCGCTATCGTTCGTAGTATGTTAGAAAAATCGCCAGGCCATGCCGTTATTTTTGCGAAAACTGCCCCGTTTCCAAAATGGCTAGATGCAGGAAAGTGCGGTACACTATTCCAAAGAACGTTGACCGTCTCTGGCAAGCAGACGAGCCGATTGTCATACGTATGAGAATGACAGCCAAACAAGGAGGCGAGACAAGGGTGGATACGCCAAAAAAACGGCGGGCCGCACAGGCTCCCCCCAGCCGCGAAGCGCTGCGCTCTGCCTATGAGCTGATTCTCACACGTATTTTGCCACGTCTGCCGCCATCCCCTCACTCTACTGGCAGGAGATGCACGCATGAAGATACGACTGATCGAAAACGGCCTCATAACGGAAATAGATGACGTGGAGGAAGCTGTCGCAGTGCCCGGAAAAGGCTTCTATTGGATTGACGCTTCTCCCTTCGACCTCGATATTTTGCAGCCGCTGTTCGGGCTTCACCCGCTCGCGGTCGAGGACTGCATCGACGAAGAAGAGCAGCGGCCCAAGCTGCAACTATACGACGACCATTATTTCATGGTGCTAAACGGCATCGCCTTCCACAATCAGGACATTTTCCTGCGGGAGATCAATATTTTTCTCGGCAGCCATGCGATCATTACCGTGACCAAGCAGGAAGCGCCAGAGTTCGCTTCCATGCTCCCCATCGTCCGGGAAAAAGAAGTGAACCACCCGGACACTTTTTTGTATCATCTCGTCGATCAGATTGTGGATCGGTATTTTGATGTGACGGAAAAAATCGAGGACTTGATTGAAGCGCTGGAAGAGGAAATTTTGATGAACACCCGCAAATCCCACCTCGACCAGATCATCGGGCTGCGCAGCGAGATTTTGTACGCGCGAAAAATGCTCGTGCCGCAACGGGATTTGATTGATGCCTTGCACAAAAAAGAACTCCCGCTGATTCGGCCGAAGCTGCGGAAGTACTTTGGCGATATTTTGGAGGATGCGAGCAAGATCGTGGAAAACTTCGAGACATTTCGCGACTTGATCGGAAACTTGCGCGAAGCCTACCAGGCAGCTCTCGCCGGGCGGGCAAACGATATCATGCGCGTGTTTACCGCCCTGACCACGATTTTCATGCCGCTGACGATCGTCACAGGGATTTACGGCATGAACTTCGACTTCATGCCGGAGCTGCACTCTCCTTACGGCTACTACATCGTGCTTGGCTGCATGGCGGCGATCGGCTTGACGATGTTCATCCTGTTCAAGAAAAAAGAGTGGCTGTGAACTGGCTAGACGAGGTCGCCACACGCCACGATCATCAGCGAAAGCATTTTCGACAAATCGCATTCATACGGCTGCGCCAGATCCTGCCCTTCTTCATTGACCAAGATGCGGATGATGGGCCGGCTTGGCATGCCTTTGTTGGAATCCACAACCACGCCGGATACGCCTGTGTTGAGCGTCACGCTCAAGCCTACCGGGTAGAGCGCAATCGTGTCGCGCAAAGCTTCGACATATAACTGGTCAAACAATACGCCTGACCCGGAATAGAGCACTTCCATCGCTTCGTGCGGCAGCATCCCCCGGCGGTAGACGCGATGCGAGGTCAAGGCGTCGAATACGTCAGCGACGGCCATCAGGCGGCCAAAAGGGTGAATCTCTTCTTTTTTCAGATGACGCGGGTACCCGGAGCCGTCCCAGCGCTCGTGGTGCTGGAAGGCGCAGTGCGCGGCGAGCAGCGGGATGTCGTCCTGCCTGCGCAGCATCTCGAAGCCGATTTCGGCATGCTTTTTCATCACTTCAAACTCTTCTGTCGTCAAGCGGCCCGGCTTTTTCAGGATTTCATCCGGAATGTGCATCTTGCCGATGTCGTGCAGCATGCCGCCGATGGAGATATCCAAAATCTCTCTTTCCGTACAGCCTGTGTTGATCGCCAGTGCCGTACTGTAGAGCGCGACGTTGAAGGAATGGCTGAAAATGTAGTTATCGAAGGCGCATGCGTCGGCGAGCAGGTTCATGGCTGATTTGCTGCCTTTCAGTTCGTCAGCGACAGCCGACATGACTTGCCTCAACTGGCGGCCCAGATTTTTGTCCGTTAACAGTTGCTGCCATTTTTGCGGCACTTCCTGAACACTGCGAAACGTATCGTGAATAATGGACATCGCCTGTCTGCGCGTGCCTTCGGAAATGACTGTATCCACCATGATATCGTCCGTGCGAGTATCTTCTATGTACAGGCTGTTGATGTTCTTGCTCTTGAGGCGCTCGATCATTCGCTGGGTCAGCTCTACTCCCGCCCCAACGAGTACCGTTCCGTTTTCTGCGTAGATGGAACGGGCAAGCTTGTCGCCCGGCTGGCATTTATGAATGGATTTCAGTCTCATTTCCAACCTTCGCCTTTCATCAGAGTACCCCTATTATAGCGTGATTCGACGTAATTCTACATGAAAAAATTTCTAGCTCCCAAGAAATCGCGCCCACAAAAAACACCTTCGTCTCATCGACAAAGGCGTCCTTGTTTCAGCGTGTATCGTTATCTGTGTATGCTACAGCATTTTGACGACGGCTTCCCGCCCGATCATGCCGGCCGTGATTCCTTGCGCCTCTGCTGTCGTCGTCACGGATTCCAGCGGCGCGTCCAGCAGCTCGTCGATCGTCTTGACGCCGACGGCTCTGCCCGCAATAATTTCGCGGCTGGCCAGCCGTTCATTCAGCAAGCCCACGTCCAATGCCCCGCACATGATGTAGCCTTTGTCTGTCGTCACCGCAAGCAATGTCGTCTTGGGCAGCCGCACGGTGACTGCGATCGCCGTCCCTTCCGGAAAGTGGATAGGCTGTACTTCGACCATCCCGCTCCCTCCTTTTCTCTCCTGCTTTTGCGTTACCATCCTATGACACAGGAGCCAAAAGTGTGTGCCGCCAAGCGGCGCATTCAATGCACGAGCGGTGCCGGGAACTGTTCATCCTCCATCGCGACCTTGCGCTTCATCACTTCGATCATGTACGTAGCCAGCATGTGAAACAGCTCTTCCTCGTCCATGCCCTCCACCAGCTCAAGCAGGTCGTCGCGCGTCTGCTCGTGCAAAACGCCGACAACCACTGCCGTAATATCCTCCTCGTCGCCATTGAAGTGTCCTTTGTACAGTTCGTAAACTTCGTCGATAAACCTCATCGCTCATCCCCCTTGCTTCTCTCGATAGCATGCCCAGAACCGGGCGAGGGCACTTTTTCCCATCTCGGCAAAAAAGCGTTTTGCACAAGCGCTGTGTCGGTAATCGTGCTGGCGATCACCTCGCGAAGCATTTCCGGAAGAAAATACTCGATCTCCCTGCCCTGCAGCAAATCGGGGAACAGGCGGTTGTACATGAACATGTCGACCGTTCCGACCCGATACTCCCGCTCCCTTGCCAGCGGCTGGCCGTTGACCTCGATCGCCACGATATGCGGCTCCTCGGAGTCCTCATACCGGATGCGCAGCCCGTCCACCGCCATCCAGCCTTCGATTTTGCCGCGAAAACCGCAGCCGCGCAGCTCGCGATGCACGATCTGCGGCTGGATCGCCTGCTCCAGCACGGCAGCGAGCTGACTGCCGGTGAGCGTCACGGCGCAGGCGTTGATCGGATGAGGCACACTTTTCAGCAGTTGGGCAAAAGTCAGGCTGCCGCGCTGCAAGTCAGACAGCAAAAGCCCTCCGTTGGCAATTCCCACTTCAGCCCCTGTCCACTTGCGAATGCTGGCTGCCAAAAAAGAGCCGAACGGAGTCTCCTCCGTCCAGTTGACGCGCAAATCCCGCTCCAGCCTGGCAATCGGCCGAATCAGGCTCGCATGGGCCCGTTCGTGTTCTTTTTGCAAAAAAGCGAGCAGCCGCTGGTCCGGCTCGTACTGCCCGGTTTCAAACAGCTCTGCCGAAACGTCTGCGATCTGTTTGGCCGCGCGGTCCCAGACGAGCCTGATGTGGCCGACGTGCTCGCCGAAGCGGCCCGTCTGGGCGATCAGCGTGTTGCCCACCCGTTCGCCATGCGGCAGCGTATGATGGGTATGTCCGCCGAGGATCACATCCAGTCCCTCGACCTCCTGCGCAAGCCGGCAATCGGTCGGGTAGCCGAGGTGAGACAGCAGGATGACGATATCGACAGAAGAACGCAAGGCGGCCACTTGCTCGCGCAAAACAGGCAGCGGCTCGCGGATTTCCCAGCCCATGTTCTGATAGGAGGAAAAAGGGATGGTCATGCCGAGCAAGGCGATGCGCAGCTCCCCAAACGTGTGGATCGCATACGGGACAGCCCAGGCCGGAGGGGCCATCGTCGCTCTGTCCAGCAGGTTGCCGACGATGACGGTGAAGCCGGCTTGCTCGTACATCGAATCGAGCTTGCTTTTCGGCAGCGTGATCCCCTCGTTGTTGCCAATCGTCGCGTACTGGTAGCCGCATCTGTTCAGGACGCTCACATTCGTTTTCCCGAAGCTCGCCTCCGAGCGGACGTCCATCCTGTCCATATGGTCCCCGATGTCGACGGTCAGCACATGCTCCTGCTGGCTCTCCCACTGCTCGCGGCGCGTTTTCAGGCAAGTCGCAATCTGCGGCATTTTTTCGAAATGGCTGTGCAAATCGTTGGTGTGCAGCAAATGCAAGGTACAGGTGTCCGCCACGACTTTCCCCTCCCTTTGTCTCTCTTCGTTATCCGATAACCGCTTTTATTATCATTTGTACCGCAATCGCCAAAATCAAGATGCGCAAAAACAGGACGATTGTGCGCCCTTTCAGCTTGCTCGCCACGATGGCGCCCAGCTTTCCGCCCGCCCATGCGCCTGGGGCAAGCATGGCGGCGTACAGCCAGTTCACATGGTCGTGGAAAATGTTCGTCACCGAGCCAACCACCGCCGAGAAAAAAATGACCAGCATGGAGGTAGCTGTGGCGATATGCGGAGGAAAACGGTACAGCAGCATCATCGCCGGAACCATCAGCACGCCGCCACCCACGCCGAACAGCGAGGACGTGATCCCGACAAAAAAGGCGATCGTAATGACGCTCCACCTGCTATATCCATACTCGTATTCCTTGCCTTCGTTGTCGACGAACTGCCGCTTCACTTCCCAGTTGATCTGGCGCGGCCGGAGTTTGTCCTTGACCATCAGGACCACGAACATGCACAACTGAAACAGGCCAAACAGCAGTGTAAAATCTTCTGTTGCTAGTAATGTATTAAGGTAGACACCCACGATAGCACCCGGTGCGCTGCCGATAAAAAAAAGCAGGGCACTCTGCATGTCGACCTTTTTTTGTTTGATGTACGAGATGGATGACGACAAGGCCGTCACCGCAATCACGAGCAAGGAAGTCGCAGCCGCCACCTGCGGAGGCATCGAACCCGGCTCATACCAGTTGGCGAAAAACATCAGCGCTGGCACAAAAAAGATGCCGCCGCCCAGCCCGGCGATACTGCCGATCACGCCAGCGACTACCCCAATTAGCAAAAACAACGCAGCGATAGCTACAAGCATGGCTCCCCTTCTTTCTTCCTTTTAGAACAACTCCATCTGTCGAGGGTTCAAACCGCTCGGATCGAGTCCGAGCATGTCTGAAAACTGCTTGGCATTCGCTGCCGCATCGCCTCCAGAGTTATTGTTGAACAAAATGCAAACTTCATCCGCTTCCTGCTCGATCTTGCGAATGTGGACGAGCCACTCTGTCAGCTCCTGCTCGCTGTAGCGGTACAGGTAGCGCACGTCGCGCCAGTTTTGGCCTTCGCCCGGATCGCGCCACCCTGCTTTGTTGCGCCCGTGGAACCGGACAATCGCCAGAGCAGGATGCGTGACGGCTGGCACGATCGGGACCGAACCTGTTCCCACCTGCGGCTCGTCGCACAGGACGTGCACCGCATGGATCTGGCGCAAAAAGTCCAGTGTGCGCTCCGCAAAACGCGCTTCAAACCAGCTCTGGTGGCGAAACTCCACGGCAAACGGATAAGCGGCCAGCGCCTGACGGCAAGCCTGGACGTACTGGACGTGCTCGCGCGTGCAATCGAACCACGGCGGAAACTGAAACAACAGCGCCTTCAGCTTGCCCGCCTCCACCAGCGGCTGGATGCTCTCTTCAAACTGCGCGAACAGCTCGCGGCGGTTGACAGGGGCATCCCCTCGCAGATGGCCGGTCATCGCTTGATGCGGCTTCACGATAAATCCAAAGCGGTCCGGCGTATCCCGGACCCACGACTCGTAATTGCGCTGTGGTAAAATGGCGTAGAAGGAGCTGTCCACCTCCACGATCGGAAAGTGGCTGGCGTAAACAGCCAGCTTGTCACGGCTCCGTACACCCTGGCCGTACAATGTGTCATGGTCGCCCCACCCGCAGACTCCCACATGTATCGTACTCATGGCACAAAAAACCTCCGGATTTTAATGGAATAGAGCAGAAGGAGGACGATTCCTCATGCAATCAACGGACTGGTTAGGTGAACCCTTTGCGTCTAAGGATAACAAAATATGTTTGGAGCGAAAAGTAGCGAAACGCCTCCTGTATGCTGCACAAGAGGCGTTTCCCTATGAATATTCTGCCCTGCTCGTTGGCAGAGGGGCAGCGATTACCGATTTCATTTCCATGCCGATCTCTTTGGACAAGCACGTCTTTTCCTGGGATGGCCCTGCGTTTCTCCAGGCGGTTGGCGACATTCGCAAGCGCCATCTGCAATGGCTGGGCGTCCTGCACACCCATCCGCACACCGCTCCCATCCCTTCCGCGCGGGATGCGGCGGGCTGGCACTACCCATCGCTGTCCTACTGGATTGTCGGCCTGGCCGCGGATGTTCCCGATTGGCGCGTCTACCAATGGCAGGACGGCAGATTCGTTGCGCGCGACTACACGCTTACGGACGCAACAGAAGTGGCAGACACCTCGTCTGCCGACTCCGCGTCGTCTCCAAAAAATTCCTGATACAAGGCGATGACGGCGCGGTTCGCTTCGGCCGCTTTGACGCCGAACATCATGCTGACCTCAGACGAGCCTTGGTTAATCATCTCCAGGTTGATTTTCGCCGCCGCGAGCGCAGTCGTCGCTCTGGCGGTCGTGCCGACCGATTGACGCATGCCTTCCCCGACAATCATGACGAGCGCGAGGCTGTGCTGCACCGCGACATCATCGGCTTCCAACTCGCGGAAAATGCGCTCGATAATCCGCTTCTCCTTGTCTTCCGTCAGGTCTTTTTCGCGCAGGATGACGGAAATGTTGTCAATGCCAGAAGGCGTATGCTCGTAGGAAATGCCTTCCTCCTCGAAAATTTGCAACAGCTTGCGCCCAAAGCCGATCTCGCGGTTCATCAAAAACTTGCTGACGTAGATGCTGCAAAAGCCGCTGTCGCTGGCAATCCCCGACACCCGGTTTGTCGCGTAGGGACGCTCGGCTACGATCATCGTTCCCGGCGCAGACGGGTTGTTTGTATTTTTGATGCAAACGGGAATGTCCGCCTGGTACGCCGGAATGAGCGCTTCCTCGTGAAAGACGCTGAAGCCCGAATAGGACAGCTCGCGCATCTCGCGGTACGTGATTTCTTTCACTTTTCGCGGATTGGCGATCAGATTGGGGTTGACGACGTACACCGAATCTACGTCGGTGAAGTTTTCGTACACGTCCGCAGTCACCGCCGCAGCGAGAATCGAGCCGGTAATATCCGAGCCTCCACGCGAAAACGTCACCAGCTCCCCGCTCGCCGCATAGCCGAAAAAGCCCGGAAAGACCGTAATCCCCTTTCTCTCCCGCAGCGCGGCAAGCTGCTCGTACGCCTCCGGCAAGACGTGGGCGTTGCCCGCTTCATCTGTCACCAGCATTCCGGCGTCTTTCGGATTCACATAGCTGGCCTCTTCGCCCAGGCTCCGCAAGTAGTGCGCCACGATCTTCGCACACGTATCTTCTCCTGCGGCTTTGACCGCGTCCATAAACCGTTCAGCCGACAGCCCCTTTCGGTTGCTCAGCACCGCATCAAGCTCGCTTTCCAGTTGCTGCCCGGCTTCCTCTCCCAGTCCCAGCTCCGCCACGATCTCCCGATAGCGCTCAAAAACAGCCTGTTTTTCCGCGTCCGCCTGTCCGTCCTGCAAAAAACGGGTGGCGTAGCGAATCAACAGGTCGGTTACTTTCGTGTCGTCCTTATGTCTTTTGCCAGGTGCCGAAACGACGACAATCCGCCGCTTTCGATCAGCCAAAACGATGCTGCATACTTTTTTTATTTGCTCGGCATTCGCCAGGGAAGTGCCACCAAATTTTGCTACTTTCATCTCTACTCCTCCATCTATCCGCTCTTGTCCGTTCTTTTTCGTTCAGGAAGTCTGTTACTAGCTTAATGTATCCACCCAAAAAGTACAAGTGTCTTTTCCACGAGGACTGAAAAGAATATTCCCGAACGGTTGGCGCATAGTAACGGGAGATAGATTCAATGAGAGGTGCCACCGATGAAAAAACATATGCGCTTTTGGCTCATCACCTGTGCCGTCTTGCTCGTTACTACCTATAGCCAGTCCGCTTTGGCGCTGCGTGAAAAAAATCGCGAATACTACGAGACGCGCGGCGAAATCGTCTGGGAGGTGCCGACAAACAGCAAGGTGATCGCCCTCACCTTTGACGACGGCCCCGACCCGAGGTACACCCCGGAGATCGCTGCCCTGTTGAAAAAGTATGAGGCAAAATCGACGTTTTTCGTAGTCGGCTCGCGCGTCAGCCAATACCCGGAATTGGTTCGCTCGCTCGCCCAGGATCAGCACGAGATCGCGAATCACACCTTCAACCACCCCGACATTCGCAAGCTCACTCCCGAACGGCTGCGCGACGAGGTAGAAAAAACGCAGGAGGCGATTTTCTCCGCAACCGGAGTCAGGCCTACACTGTTCCGTCCGCCTGGGGGATACTACAGCGAGTCTGTCGTCCATACCGCGAAGCAGGCCGGCTTTTTGATTGTCATGTGGTCGTGGCACCAGGATACGCGCGACTGGACAGACCCCGGCGTCAAAAAAATCGTCGACAAGGTGCTGGGCAACGCCCGCAATGGCGACATCGTCCTGTTCCACGACTACGGCGGAAACCGGAAGCAGACCGTACAGGCGCTGGAACAGATTTTGCCCGAGCTGCAAAAACGCGGCTACCGCTTCGTGACCGTCAGTGAGCTGATGAAGCACTCCGGCAACTTGAAGCAGGTGGACAGGGCCGATTAAAAACAGCAATCCCCCTTGTAAGCGAAGGGGGATTTTTGCGATGCGTTTTGATGCATTTTGATGTGGCTCTCTATGCTTGGGTTATGCCTTGGTTTCTATGCTTGATGATCCGTCGGTTTGGCTGCTTGCGCCTTGTCTTCTGCGGCTTTTCCCGCCAGCAGGTTAGAGACGGATGGAGCGGATGGCTGGCCAGGAGCGGCAGCAGGATTGGCTGGGGCAGAGCCCTTTTGCATGAAATCGCTAATCATTTTGTTCATGTCTAGACCGGAGACGTCTTTCAGCATCTCTGGCAGTTGCGCCATCAGCTTGGTGACGTTGCCGCTCAGCCGGTTGACGCCGTCGCCCTGGCCGCCGCCTGCATCCACAATCGTCACCTTGTCGATCGCTTTCATCGGCTCGGCAATTTTCGCAGCCAGCTCAGGCAGCATCTTGGCGATAATGTCCAGGACGGCCGCATGCCCGAACTTTTCGAATGCTGCCGCCAGCTTTTCCTTCCCTTCCGCTTCGGCTTCCAGCTTGAGACGGGTAACTTCTGCCTCGGCGGTTCCTCGCGCCTTTTCGGCTTCCGCGATCGCCAGACCTTCGAGTCGCTTCTGTTCCGCCATCGCTTTTGCCTCTGCCTCGATCCGGTACTTGAGCGCATCCGCTTCTTTCAGCTTTTTCGCCTTTTCCGCTTCTGCCGCCTGCTCCACCGAGTAGCGGTCCGCATCGGCTTTTTTCTTCACTTCCGCGTCATATTGCCGCTCGCGGCGCAAAATTTCTTTTTCCTCCAGCTCGATCTCTTTTTGCTTGCGCACGAGATCAATCTTCATTTCCTCTTCCGTTACCTGCTGTTTGGCGACAGCCTCTTGCAGCTTGTAGGCTTGGTCCGCACTGGCACGCGCTTTGTCCTGCTCCTGCTTGAAGGCGGCCACCTTCAATTCTTTTTCTTTTTCCGCTTCGGCGATGTTCGTTTCCTTCAACAGCTCGGCCTTGCGCGCTTCTTCCTCCGCCTGGGCCTGTCTGATCCGCGCTTCCTTGTCTGCGTCGGCCTGGGAAATCGTCGCGTCCCGCTTCACGGCCGCGATCTGCGGAATCCCCAACGCCGCCAGGTAGCCGTTTTTGTCGCGAACATCCTTGATCGTGAAGCTGACGACGGACAGTCCCATTTTTTTCAGGTCCTTCGCCGCGACCGACTGAACCTCCTGGGCAAAGCGCTCACGGTTTTTGTAAATTTCCTCTACCGTCATGCTGCCGAGAATCGCGCGCAGGTAGCCTTCGAGCACCTCCTGCGCCTCTGCGCGGAGCGCTTCGTCTGATTTGCCCATGAACTGCTCGGCTGCGGTGGCAATATCCTCAATGGAGCCGCCTACCTTGATGATCGCCACGCCGTCCGCCATGACGGGTACGCCCTGCTCGGTGTAAACCTCCGGAGTGGACACATCGAGCTTATGAGACAGAAGACTCAAAAAATTGGCCTGTTGAAAAATCGGAAGAATAAACGCGCCGCCCCCGCGGACGATCTTCATCTTGCGGCCGGATTCGTCGCTCAGCACGTTTTTCGTGCCCAGGTAGCTTCCCGTCACGATCATGGCTTCATCGGCGCCAACCGTTTTATACCGCGCCCAAAACGCGATACCTAACACGAGAAAGACTGCGACGACGACACCGACCGTTGTCAAAATGCCAGGTTCAAACATGTTCGCTCAGCTCCTTTTTATGAGTCAGTAGAGAAAGGGATTACGTACAGGACATGGTCGCGCACTTCGACCACCACGACACGGGTTCCTTGCGGGATGCTTTTTCCTTCCAGACTGGCTGCCATGTGGTAGGTCGTCCCGCTAATCATGGGCAGCAACACTTCGCCCAAGCCTTCTGCCGGAATCGTCGTACCTACCTCGCCAAGCTTTCCGCCTAGCTGGGCCATCGAATAGCCCGTCGAGTTTTCCGCCTTGCTCATCGGCTTCACCCAGAGGAAGTACGCGAAGACCGCAAGCCCCGCCCCAATGACCACGGCCAAAGCAAACACGACCAGATCAGACAAGGAGGTAAACCGGGACATAATATACCCGGCGCCGCCAAAAGCGGTGAGGCCGCTTACAAAAGTGATTGGCTGAAACAGCGGCAGATGAAGCTGGTCGAGCCAATCCGAGACCGTATCGCCGAATAAAAGCGATATGACGGTATAAATAATGCCACTCACAAGGCAAACCATGTAGACGGTTTCAAGCACGTCCATATCCTGTCACTCCTTTCAAAAAATGCTTCTATTTTTCATACGAGCCAGCCGGGAAAAGGTTGCGTAAATAAGGAAAATCCTCCCTGGCAAACAGAGAGGATTTCCGTTGTTTATCCGAAAAACGTTTGAAAAAGCAAATACAGGTTCAGCCCCATGATGACTGTGGCCACGATCCAGGCCAGCCATTTCAGCCATCCGGCGTTGGCAAACTCGCCCATCTTCGCCTTGTCGCTAGTGAACTGGACCAGCGGCACAACAGCGAAGGACAACTGCAAGGAGAGGATGACCTGGCTCAAAATCAGCAAGTCAGTGGCCCCGCTCTCGCCGTACAGCGCGGTGACAATGACGGCTGGCACAATCGCGATCAGGCGGGTAATCAGCCTGCGCAGCCAAGGCGTAATCCGCAAGTTCAAAAAACCTTCCATGACGATCTGTCCGGCGAGTGTCCCGGTCAAAGTCGAGTTCATGCCCGCCGCAAGCAGCGCGACGCCGAACAAAATGCTTCCGAGCGTAGTTCCGAGCAACGGCGCCAGCAAATGGTATGCATCGGCAATATCGGCCACGTCCGTCATGCCTGCCTTGTGAAAGGTCGCGGACGACAAGATCAAAATCGCGGCGTTAATCGCCATCGCGAACACAAGGGCAATCGTCGAATCGAGCGTCGCGTATTTGATCGCTTCTTTTTTCCCCAATGTCGTCTGCTCGTACTGGCGCGTCTGGACGATGGACGAGTGCAGATACAGGTTGTGCGGCATGACCGTCGCTCCCAAAATCCCGATGGCGATGTAGAGCATCTCCGGATTTTTCACGATCTCGGCCGTCGGGATAAAGCCCCCGAAAATGCCTGCGATATCCGGCTGCGACCAAATCATCTCAAACGCAAAGCAGGCGCCAATCGTCACAATCAGGGCGATTACGAGCGATTCGATGTAGCGAAAGCCTTTGTTTTGCAAAAACAGCACGATCATCACGTCGAGAGCTGTAATGAGCACCCCGTACACGAGCGGAATCCCGAAGAGCAGGTTGAGCGCGATCGCGGCGCCGATGACTTCCGCGAGGTCGCACGCCGCAATGGCAAGCTCGCACAGCACCCACAGCCCCATGGCGACAGGCTTGCTGTAGTGATCGCGGCACGCCTGGGCCAAGTCCCGTCCGGTCACAATCCCCAACTTGCCGGCCAATGCCTGCAGCAAGATCGCCATCAGGTTGGACAGCAGGATGACCGACAGCAGCGAATAGCCGAAAAGCGAGCCGCCTGCAATGTCCGTCGCCCAGTTTCCCGGGTCCATGTAGCCGACTGCCACGAGATAGCCCGGGCCGGCAAAAGCAAGGAACTTGCGAATCCAGGAGCCTTTGGCCGGGATTTTCATGGAGCGGTGGACCTCCGGCAGCGATGGCGCAGCAGCCTCATTTCTCCAGCCTTGCTGATTTTGGGCCGCTTCGCTCGAATTTGATCTGGTTAGCATATGTCCTCACCCCAATTTGTGCATCAAGTCACTTTTTTTGCCCGAAGGCAACTTTTCGACAAAAAAATATAGGCACGAGCCTTCGACGCAAATATTTACCTAGCAAATTATATTTCTCATTATACTCCGATCGTGGCCTTTTGCAATGGCTGCGGTTCATTTCTGCTTGCGTCTTTTTTCTTCTCCTGCATATATTTGGACGCTTGTTAAAACACTACTCGTATTCCTTTTCAGGAGGTTTTGCTTTGAATTGGGAACAAGAAATCACAGAGAAAATGAATGGCAGCTTTGATTATGTAAAGCGGCATCAGGAAGTAAAAACGCTCCGCTGGATTAACGGAACGTTTTTGGCAGGCGATGAAGTGATCGTCAAGCAACTGGACAAAGACAAGAGGCCCCATTTCATTACGATGGAAGTAAAGGGCGCCCGCTCTACCGTCAAAACATCGGTCGAAAACGGGAAGCCGGTAATTACGCTGTTGATTCGCGGCGAGGGCAACGTGGCCGAAAACAGCTTCGACCATCGCCCTACTCTGGAAAAATCAGGAAGAAAGAAGGACAAATTAACCACACGCTCAAGCATCGGGCGGAAAATCTGATTGCCATGATGCAAAAAAAATACGCGACCGACATCTTCGGCTTTGGCGAAGAATTTCGCAGGCATCAGTACGCTTACTGGAAAGCGCACAAAGACGAGTGGGATGACTTGTTCGCGCAGGCGGAAATCCGCGTACATGTGCAAACGTACCTCCGCCGCTTCGGCCAATTCAAATAACGATCATATGGGCGATAATCACGACCCCTGACAAGATGATGAGCGCGTAGCCTCCCCCTTTTGCGAAGGCCGCATCGCGGGTCAGTTGCCGATTGCGGTAGGCGATATAGTAGCGAAAACGCAGGATCAGTCCGATTACCAAAGCAGAAGCGCCAAATAATACGAGGTCAGGGATTCGATAAAACCGATGATGAGCGAAAATCCCATGGAACTCCCCCTTTTCCATACCGGTGTGATTTTCCTAGTATGGTCCAGGGAAGCGCTCCTTAACGCCTGCTTGTTTGCAGCACTTTTTTCAGGCGGCGAATCCCTTCCTCGATCTTTTCCGCGTCCTCCCACGAATAGGTCAGCCTCAGCCAGCCTGGCTCGGCGCCGTACACGCCGCCCGGTGTAAAGACGACTCCTTCTCTGATCGCCGCATCCAGCAGCTCTTTTTCCTCGATCGGTTCGTGCAGTCGGCACCAGATGTGATAGCTCCCGCCTGGCCTGTTCCATGCCGCAAACTGTTTGATTTCGGTTTCGAGTACGGTGTGCATCGCTTTTTGCTGCTGCAGCAAGTAGGCCGATAGCTTTTGCAACTGGCCGCGCCAGCATGCTTCCTGCAAAAAATGCCGCGCCAACTGCTGGGAAATGCTGCTCGTGCCGAAATCCATCTGCTGCTTGGCATCGGCCAGCCGCTCCACCACAGAGCGCGGCCCGACGAGCCAGCCGATGCGCAGCCCGGGCGCGATCGTCTTCGACAAACTGTTTACATACAGCACGTTGCCGGACTGGTCGATTGCCTTGATTGGCTTGGGAGGCCGGGGTTGGCCCGCCAGCGTAAGCGCCCCGTAGGCGTCGTCCTCCACCAGCGGAATCCGCTGCTCCTGGCATACGGCCAGAAGCTGCGCTCTCCTGGCTTCGCTCATCACGATCCCGGTCGGATTGTGATAGGTCGGGTTGACAAACACCATACGAATGCGCTGCTCGCGGTGCAGCGCCGAAACCGCCTCTGTGATGATGCCCTGCTCATCTTGCGGCAGGCGATACAGGCGCAAGCCCGCGGAGCTGAACAGCGGAAGCGAATACGAGTAAGAAGGCCCCTCCATGGCAATGGCATCTCCCGGATTCAGCAGGCATTGCGAAATCAGGTGCAGTGCCTGCTGCCCACCCGAGGTCACCAAAATCTCTTCGCTCGATGCCTCGATCCCGTAGTTCTCCGCCAAATGCGCCACCAGCACCTCGCGCAGCGCCGGGTCGCCTTTTGGCTGGGCGTATCCAAGCTCCAGGTTCATGTGCTGTAGCCCACCCAATTTTTCTGCGGACAGCGACGGGATCATCGAACTGTGCAACTCTGCTTTTGCCAGATTGATAATCCCCTCGTCCAGACACGCTTCCTGGATGCGCTTCGCCAGCGGATAGGCAGGCAAAAACGCCCCGCCATTTGTGTACTTGTACCAATTCGGCATCTGCCGGACTCCCCACAAATGGCGGCTTACCCATGTCCCGCTCCCTTGCCACGATTGCAGCAGCCCCATCGCGCGCAACTCCTCATAGGCCGCCGACACCGTCCCGCGATTGACGCCGTATCGCCTCGCCAATACCCGCTCGGGAGGCAGGGACGCCCCGGGCGGCAGCTCGCCGGAAACGATTTGCTGCTCCAGTCTCTTCGTAATTTGCTGATACACCGGGGCTCCCGCATGTTTGTCAGGCTTCCATTCCATCCTCCTACGCCTCCCCCCATGTCTTTGTGCCACTGCTTCGACAAATTGGCTTACTCCTCCTGCCGCCAATTGGCTCTACCGTTCCTGACTGTCCTCCACTAAGCTGGAAAAACAGTTCGCATTTTTTACAAGCAAAGGACGGGATACAGATGAAAGCAGGAGGTTCGCTGGGGAGAGCTGGCTGGATGCGGAATGTGGCGGGTGTGGGGGCTCGGGCAGTGATGGATGATGGCGAGTTGTTGAAAATGAGTGCGCTGGCGCAGTCGAGCGGTGACTCGATATGGAACAGTCGCCTGCCCGCACAACTGAGTGGCAAGTCGGCAGCGGACAGAGGTGTGCAGGGACAGTCAAACAGCGACACGATGCTACCAAGCACGAGCACATGCCAGCCATCCAAACCACCAATTCCAGGCAACAGCATGCCCCCCGAAAAAGCAGGCTTGCTCTACGGCTTGCTCGGAGTGTGCAGCTTCAGCTTGACCTTGCCCGCGACAAAAGTCGTCGTCACCACCCTATCGCCCGTGTCAGCCGGCCTCGGCCGCGCACTCATTGCCGCGCTGCTCGCCGCCCTCGTTCTTTGGCTGAAACGCGTTCCGCTGCCAACCTGGGCACAGCTCAAGCAGCTAGTCCTCGTCTCGGCAGGGGTCGTCATCGGCTTTCCGTTTTTCTCCTCGTGGGCGATGGAGCGCGTCCCCGCCACCCACGGGGCGGTCATTATCGCCCTGCTGCCGCTTGCGACCGCAGGAGCCGCCGCCTTTTTTTCCGGAGAGCGCCCTGCGAAAATGTACTGGATCTCCAGCGGCGTCGCCTGCCTGACGATTATCGGCTACGCCGTCTTCTCCGGCTTCAGCGCCCTGCAATGGGCCGACCTCGCCCTGCTCGGCGCCGTCATCTCCGCTGCAGTCGGCTATGCAGTTGGCGGACAGCTTTCCAAAACAATGGGCGGCTGGCAAGTCATCAGTTGGTCGTTGCTCATCGCCTTTCCATTTCTCGTCGTGCCCATCGCCGGGCCGCTGCTTAAGCAATTGCAGCACGCCACCTGGACCGTTTGGGCAGGCTTCGGCTACATCAGCGTCGTCAGCATGTTCCTCGGCTTTTTTGCCTGGTACCACGGACTGGCGCTGGGCGGAGTTGCGCGAGTCAGCCAGACCCAGTACTTGCAGCCGTTTCTCTCAATCCTCGCCGCCTGGCTGCTCCTCTCCGAGCCGTTCACGCCGGGAGCCGTGCTGGCCGCCGTCATCGTCGTTTTCGCCGTTGCCAGAGGGAAAAATGCGTCCATACAGCAAAAGCAAAAAGCGCCGTCGACTAACGGCAAAACGGCGAATAACAAGTAGCTTCCGGTCAGGCGGGGCGGGGCGCACAAGCAGCTCCTCGGCGAGAACCCGGGAAACAACGAAAAGCACCGTCCCGCTTTTGCAGGACGGTGCTCACGCGTCTTTTCGTTCAATTGGTCTGATCCAGCATGTTCCCCATATACCCCGGACGATAAACCGGGTCGCTCAACGCTTGCAAAACCTGGTCAGGCCGCGCGCTATGGTACTGCGGCAGCGCCCGCCACTCCTCCAGCGTCACCCAGCCAGCCCAGTCGATTTCCTCATCCTCCAGCCCACCGGGGATTGGCGTCGTCTCCTCGCCAACCAGTTTGGCCAGCACGGCAATCCCTACGGTGTGCTTTCCGTTGCCTTCCTGGTCAATCCGGTCATCCACCCACAGCAGACGCTCCATTTCGACGAGCAATCCCGTTTCTTCCCACACTTCTCTTCTCGTCGCATCTGGTATCGCTTCCAAATACTCCACGTTTCCGCCCGGCAAACTGTAAAAAATCCCTTTCTTGCTCTTTTCCCGGATCACCAAAATTTTGCCTTCATGCCAAACCACTACGGTCACTCTCAACCGAATCTCTTTCATCCCGCTCGCTCCCTTCTCAGATGGCAGGGGGACGCAATACATGCAGGGAATCGACACCAACGTCCGCAAACCGTTCCTGCAGTGCATCCAGTCCAAAGCTCTCTACATACCGGGCTTCCGATTCCGCAATCGCATGCAGCATCATAAACCGGATTACATCCGTACCGTTTGTATAATATTCAAAGCCGACTTCCTCAAAAAAGGCTGGAGTAAGAACCGCGTGATTCAGCACAGAGCCCTCCACAATAGCGTCGGCAAGCATAAACACATCTCCTGCCTGCACGCGCGTCCGCTCTTTTTCCCACTGACGAATCACCTGCGAAGCGATCGTTGCGAGGTGCGCAATCATTTCCTTTTGAAAGCGGTAGGAATACAGCATACATTCGCTCGCTCCCGTTTTGTGCAGCTCCAGCGTAACGTATGTCCACCATCCGCGCCTGCGCGACGCCGGATAGACGCCAATCAGCACATCCGCCTCTTCCGCCTGATACAGCTCTCCCCGGCTCCCCCAAAAACGCTCGCAATGTTGCATCAGTTGCCCTGTTACTAGCATATGTATATCCCCGCTTCAACAAGAAAAAAATGTGCGGTTCCCCAGGCGAAAACTTGGCTTCGCCAGTCTTTTTGCCCGGACCTCCGCCGTCTTTCTCCGTTGCCTTTATGTCGAGATGGATTTTTCTCAAGCGTGATCGCCCCAAAAAAGCATGCCCGTAAAAGTAAGTATACTTTGCGTGCGTGTCTTATTGGCGATGCAGCGTGTTCAACCATACTTATTTATTTTAGCACTGCCCCAAAGGAATGTACAAGCCAAGCGCTGGTGCTGCCCTCGGTCAAGCAAGTGTCTCCCGCAAAAAGACATGCTCACGGAGGGATGCCTTCCTCGGATGACCTGCTTTTTGGTTTGTCTTTAGATTCTTGTTTAGGTTCGCTTTTTTTGTTCGGTTTCTGGCCCTTTTCGACGCTTCCGAAGCGTTTTTCCCGGACTTTTTTCAACCAATTAGCAAACTATTCTCAAAATCCCTTCATTCTCCCATGAATTTTCTGATAGAATTTGAATAGTGTTTACCAAAACATATCAGACAAGCAGACAAGAAAAAGGGGTCGTCAACATGATTACAGTGGAACAGAAGTGGAGCGAATTACTGGAGTTTTACGCTTTGACAGAGGCGGATTTGGATCTGTTAGCCAGTCAGAAGGGGTTTTTTCAGGCTCACTTGCACGAAATCGTGGACTGTTTTTACGAGGAGCTGGAGCGGCATTCGCACCTGCGGCAACTGATTCACGCCAATGCCGCGGTAGACAGATTGAAAAGCATGCAGTACGACTACATCGAAACATTGGCGAGCCATGTCATTGACGAAAGTTATATCGCCAGCCGTCAACGCATCGGCTCGACGCATGCCCGGATCGGTTTGTCTGCCTCCTGGTTTTTGGGAGGCTATTCTCTTTATTTGCGGCTATTTGCAGAACGGCTGCACGCCCTCCCCGATCCAGACGCCTTTTACCAGGCGCTGTCCAAAAGGGTGTTTTTCGACTCCGCTATCATTTTGGAGCAGTACATCGGCGAAACGATGCGCGAAAACGCCGCCTACCGCAACAACATGGAGCAAATGGCCGCCGAACTGGCAACGACTACCCAAGCCGCGCTGCAAATCTCCTCCGTCTTCGCCCAATCCGCCACCACGCTAGCGGAATACAATGAGAAAATCGTCCAATCGATGCGCGTGCTCAAGCAGCAAAACGAAGAAATCGAAAGCTTAAGCCGCTTCGTCTCCGACGTATCTGCCCAAACCAACCTGCTCGGCCTGAATGCCGCCATCGAAGCTGCCAGAGCCGGAGAGCACGGCCGCGGCTTCGGCGTCGTCGCCGACGAGGTGCGCAAGCTCGCCGACAAGTCCAACGCTTCTTCCAAAGAAATCAACCAATCGCTATCCAGCATCAATCAGCAACTGCATAAGATCGAGGAGCAAGTCACGCTTTTCTCCCAGTCCGCCGACCAACTGGATTCATCCTCGGAGCAATTATTATCAATTATTCAACCGCTGGATGAGCTGTGCAGCCGGTTGCAGGGCAGGGGGTAGTGTTGTTTCGATGGGAGAGCGCCAGGAGGGGGCATAACGCGCCTTCTTCTTGGCGCTTTTTTTGGTAAGGGGCTGTCTTTGCGAAGGAAGTGGCAGCAACATACTCTCGCATATTCGGGGTTTTAAAGTCATGACTTTAAAACTCTGATCTCGGTGGGCAACAATTGAAAAAAGGACCGTTTAGTTTTGCTTCCGCCATCTGTGGTCAAACGGTGGCGACTGTTTCACTGACAAGACAGCGATTCCGTTCCTCCTTGAAAAGCTATATTTTTCGATATTGAACCAAGTTTAAATTACTTAGTTTTACAGCTATTTTCTTCCCGCTAAACTGTTCCATTTCCTTTTTCCCAAAACCTAGCGTTATCAAGTCATCTGGCCCTATCCCAGTGCTATACTCCATGGCAAGTTCTTCGTTGTTTTGCACATCATAAAAGCGCGGCTTGATTAGAACCCCCGAATAATTCAGTTGGCCGTTGTCTTTGTGAATCACAGTAGAAGTGACAAACTTCCCTCCCTCTTTATTGTAATTTGAGCTGAATTTCAAATTTACATATGTCATTTGTCCATTATTTTTGACCTCGCTAACATAGATTTGAGTATTGTTAGCATCGTAAAAAATGAAGTCAATAGTTTTGCTTTCTCCTGCTTGGGGAACCCATGTTGGGTCGAAAATGAACTCAGTAGCGATGCTTTCTGATTGGCTTACAATCTTATATCCTCTCTCTGCAAAGATTTGTTCTTGTACAGTGTCTTGGGCGGGGATGTAGTTGAGCACTAACAAAAATACCAGCCCCGCGAATATCACAGTGATCCAGTAATGCGCGTTCTTTGCGTCCAAGCTTGTCACTTCCTTTAGTTTTCCTAACCTGTTTTTCCAGTTACACTATAATATAACTAATATTTGCGATTTCAGAAAAAAACAGCACGCTTAACAATCGTGCTGTTTTTGTATAATAATTAATAAGAACCATATTTCCCGGTATTTTTCCACGCATTGGTTTTTTTAGAAAAGTTATAAGTAACAATCGGTGGATCACCAGAAGCTATAGAAAAACCAGTTAATTCTGTTGTATCCCATGTATGGGCATATGTCATGTTCACAACACCAGTTAAATTATAAAAATTCGAATCAAACAACACTTCAATCTCCGCAGAGTTCCAAGTGTAATCTAATGCATTATTTTTATTTTTATGAATTCTATCCTGTCCTTCAAAACTCACTGCCCAGGACGAACCGCTTTTAACTGTTTCCGTTGCATCATACGATACAAATGATTCAGTGCCATATCTATCATACGTAAATATACCCCAGGATAATATTCCGCCTAAAGCCTTATCTGATACATTGCTAAAAGCAAGAGCTAGCGCGTCATTTCCTCCTACATCCCCGACTCGGCTGTTTCCATCAAGAATGTGCGTAGTGGAATCCCACACCATAGTGCCCACAACCTGTGTACGCTTAGAGGATGAATAGTAAGCAATTACTGGTCTATAAACCGAAACATCCCCATTAGATGAGAAGGTTGATACAGAGTTTAAATTTGGATTATAAATTATGGCATCTTCAGCATGTTCAAGAATATATTGAGTTAATGCATTAAGATCTTTTTTCTTTGCTCTCTCATTACTTGCTTTTCGCATAATATCTTTCAAATCCTCTATGTCATTAGCTTTGGATATATTTTGCTTAGATACATTGCGCTGCTGATATTCGTCTGCTTGTTTTACAGCTAGTTTAAAGTCATTAAAATCACTAAATATTCGCTGTTTTGGCATTTCCACATGGCTTCCAGTCGTCTTAGCTACTACATTTCCTGAGAGTACTCCTAATACAAGGCATAATGCTAGCAGTGACATTCCAAATTTCCTCATATTTCCCTCCCTAAAAGTATGATTATTTTCCAAGAAATATAATAACTTATTTTTACTTTTTTGCAAACAATATCATGATACTCGGGTGTTCTTTCGTATATTCAGGGTTTCTTATTGTTACGTTACAAAGATTTTTACACTCGATACTTTCCAGTTTTGTCATTCTATCTTTCAACTTGCTGTTCTTAAGAGCCCGATTACTCACTCGGTTCTCTAACAGCTCTGGCATTTTTCATTTCTACATCCACCTACATATCATCCTCAAAAGCAGGGCAACACCATTGCAGTCGACAATTGACCTTCTTGAGACAACCCGATTACTTCATCATATTATCTAGCTTTCTGCAAGTTCTACATAACAAGATCTCATCTGTCAAATGGGATACCCAGGGATCAAGCTACTGCTATAAAAAAGCAAGATATATTGCAGCTGGGTTTTAGGGGAACCCCACTCGCATGAAGGCTTCAGAATTCATACCCAAAACTACAAAAACACCAAGAAATTGATGCGCTTTTTCTTATTTATCTCTCCCGATAATCTCCTTCCTCTCCAAACTTCTCCCGTTTCTGTCGCATGAAATTCCCTACCCCGATGCCCTCAGCACAAGTCCACATTTCCGAATTGCCGAAATTTTCTCTGCTATAATACAGAATATTATTATATAATAACTGTGTGTTGTTATAGAACAGAACGTATAACGTTACATGTGCATACCAGGAGGGGGCCAAGTGGAGAGAGAGCAAATTTTGATGCTGGATGAGCGGGCAAATCTCAACAACTACGAGGAAGCGGTACGAACGATGGACTGGCAGCAAGTCGAGCGGCAATTTACCTGGTTTGAAACGGGCAAGGTAAACATCATGTATGAGGCGATTGACCGCCATGTAATGGAAGGGCGGGGAGAGCGCATCGCCTTCCATTACACGGATCGCCAGCGCGAGGAAAGCTACACGTTTCGCGACGTGATGGAGCTGAGCTCGCGCTTCGCAAACGGATTGCGCGCGCTCGGCGTGACAAAGGGCGACCGGGTTTTCCTTTTCATGCCGCGCAGCCCTGAGCTGTATATCGCATTGGTCGGTATTCTCCGCATCGGAGCCATTGCCGGTCCTTTGTTTGAAGCATTCATGGAAGAAGCGGTAAAAGACCGGCTGGAAGACAGCGGCGCCAAAGTCGTCGTCACGACGGCTGCACTGGCCTCGCGCATTCGCTCGCAGGAGCTGCCGCAACTGCAGCATATAATTCTCGTCGATGCGCCGGAAACGGCCGAAGCGAACCAGATCCTCTACCGTGATCTGGTGAACAGCGCAAGTGATGAGTACGTTATCGAATGGGTAGATCGCGAAGACGGCATGATTCTGAACTACACATCCGGGTCTACGGGAAAACCGAAAGGCGTCCTGCACGTGCATGACGCGATGATCCACCAGAAGCTGGCAGGACAATGGGTGTACGACCTGCGCGAAGACGACATTTACTGGTGTACCGCTGATCCAGGCTGGGTAACGGGCACTTCCGGAGGCGTGCTTTCGCCGTGGCTGAACGGCGTGACCGTCGTGATCCGCGGAGGACGTTTTGACGCGGACGAATGGTACTCGACGCTGGAAAAGTACGGGGTGACTGTCTGGTTCAGCGCTCCCACCGCTTTTCGCATGCTGATGGCAAAGGGCGACCGCCAGCCTTTGCAAAAATATAATCTGTCCAAGCTACGCCACGTGCTGTCCGCCGGAGAACCGCTGAATCCGGAAGTGATCCGCTGGGGACTGGAAACGCTGCAAGTGCGCATCCACGACAACTGGTGGATGACGGAAACCGGCTCCTCCATGTGCGCGAACTTCCGCTGCAATCCGATGCGGCCCGGCTCCATGGGGAAACCGCTGCCGGGCATCACGATGGCGATTGTGGACGACGAAGGAAACGAGCTTCCCCCCGATCGGCTGGGCAACCTGGCTATCAAGCCGAAATGGCCGGCTATGGTTCGCGCAATTTGGAATCATCCAAATAAATACGAAAAATACTTCTTGAACGGTTGGTTCGTGACAGGAGACTCCGCTTACAAAGATGCGGACGGGTACTTCTGGTTTGAAGGTCGCGTGGACGACGTCATCAATACGTCTGGAGAACGGGTTGGGCCGTTTGAGGTCGAGAGCAAGCTGGTCGAGCATCCGGCCGTTGCGGAAGCAGGCGTCATCGGCGTTCCTGATCCGTTGCGCGGAGAAGTCATCAAGGCGTTCATCTCGCTGCGGGCTGGCTATGAAGAAAGCGACGCGCTGAAAGAAGAGATCAAGCAGTTCGTGAGGACACGTTTGGCTGCGCATGCAGCACCGCGTCTGATCGAGGTGAGACAGACACTGCCAAAAACCAACTCTGGCAAAATTATGCGCCGCGTGCTGAAAGCATGGGAGCTAGGATTGCCAACGGGCGATTTGTCCACCATGGAAGAATGAGACTCGGCTGCTCAGCCGGGCAACGTGAAATAACAAAAGAGTCGCTTGCCAGCAAAACGCAGCCTGGGACCAGCACACGACCTGGCCCGGGCTGCATAATCTCCCCCAACTTTTTACAAGTAGCGGGGATTTTTTTAGTCGGGCTCATACCTTATGAGACGTCGAGGCTCTTGCCCTACTCCTTTTGTTTGCGAGTGCATCGAACTTAGGTAGTTCTTAGTGCCCCCTGTTGCAACAGTGTTTACTTAGGTAATAAACAAGTCAGCATTATGACGCCTGAACATTGCTCACGCGATCTCGCCTGCCCTGCCAATGAATACTTTTTCAATCATTCCCGAATCGTATAAAATTAGTGTTATTATTCCAAAAAATGGCGAGGTGAGTGATTTGAACACCAGTTGGCTTCAGGAACTACGTAACGCTGGCTCTTAGAATCGACAAGGTAATAAAAACCCGCACGATCGACGACCAAGGATTTGAGCCACAAAGAACAACCTTTTTTAAAAAACAGCTAAAAGCATTCGAAACGGTGTCTCGCCGTCTGAATGGTGAAGTTTTTACGATGAGCGAGGAAGTATCGCTGCTGTTTGATCTCGATGTCAAATGGATTCCTGAAACAACGTTCGAACAGGCGTACTCGATGTACGATGAAGCTTTGCCAGGTCACGGCAGCGTGGCAACTCGCCTGAAACAATGGAAAGAGCATTATCAGTTGCCCACAGACAAGATGGAGCTATTGCCTGAGCTTATTCACATGGCTGTGATGGAGTCTCGCCAGCGGTTGCGTGCCTATATAGAGTTGCCAGCAAATGAAAAGATTGAGGTGGAAACGTTCATAGATAAACCTTTTCGGGCGTTGTCTCATTATAAAGGCAACTATCGTTCCAGCATTCTCATTAGTACAAGCGTCCCATTCAATGTGGCGGACCTTTTGTATGTGGTTTGCCACGAAGGTTACCCCGGTCACCTCGCGGAATATGTGTTAAAAGAAGAAAATCTGGTGCAAAAAAAGCTACGGTGAACAGAACGTCAGTTTTTTGCTTTCTCCCCCGTTCGTCATCAGCGAAGGTCTTGCTCTTTTGGCGAACGTACTCGTTTTTCCCGCTGATGAGGCAGAGAAATGGCTTTCAAAGCAGATCTATCCAAAGGTCGGGATTAAGCCGGACACGACCAATCTGCTACAGGTGCAACGAGCAAACGATCTGCTGATGGGTGTCCGGTGTAATGCAGCTTTTATGCTGCGCGAGGGCAAGTCGGAGCAAGAGATTGTTGCTTATCTGATGGAAAGGTTACGCGGTGAGCGGTGTGCCTCACGAAAAACCCCGGAGAGCGCGGCGCGGGCTATTGTCCCCTTCCCTCCCTTTTGGGGCTTTTTTTGTTTTTCCATAACGCAAAATTGTGTTACATGTCCATAATGGTTCGTCCAATCATTTTGGCAGCTCTTGCGTACACATATAGAAGCAAGCAATGAGGGGGTGGAATCATGTCTTGTTTCTGTCGCCGTCGCCGCTGTGGCCGTCGCCGTCGTCGCTGCTTCTTTAGGTAAGGTTAACCGGGTACCATCCACGAATGTTACATTTGGATGGTATCTTTATTTCTCTTTGATTAAATGGCGATCGCTTTTGCTATAGGGGATGGAAATGGTCACGTTCTGTACAGGCAGTTTGGCAGGTGACTGCCGCGATTTTCTTGCATGGAAAGGAGCGCAGCAACTGTTTGTTTACCCGTGCGAGGATTTCGCTCTCGTCCCGCCAGTTCTTAACAAATCATGTGTTGTGTCCCATGCAACATGCTGATACATATGTTATAATTCACCAAAAAAGGAAGTAGGTGTTTCTTTTGAGCAAGTACCCTCTCTGGTTTCCCATCACTGCAATAATCGTCATTGTGATTGCAGTAACTTCCCTTCTATTCGATGTTCCTTTTTTGGAAATCTTAAATACGTTTGGCTTGGTTGTTCTCATGTTTTCTTTAGGAACACTCGCACGGAACAAAGATAAAGCCAGAGCTTACACTTTTTTTGGTCTCAGTCTGTTTTTGATTTTTGTGCTGGCTTTTCAGCTTCTGACTTTGTAACAACTACAACTACCGTTGTGCAAAATTGCTAAAGCACAGCATAAGCTTCCATCATTAGTGGAATGGTCCATTAACCAAAGCAGTTTCCCCTTAGGGATGGTATTGTGTACAAATAGGCTTTCTGTCATTTTCCTGGCCCATGAATTTTGGTCCTTTTTCTCCATGCCTAAACAGATCATCTTCGTTCTTTTTAAAATTACGATTTAGGAAAAATGGGGTATTTTCATAATTTCTGTAAAATGATAACATTAAGTAATACTTCAAATTATATGTTAATTTTCCATAAAAGTATGCATTTCCTTTTTTGTTGAGGGGATGCACTTATAAAGGAGATGTCACCCTTGAAAAAATTTAATATCCTTATTTTATCTCTCATCGGAATTATTGCACTCAGTAACCTCATCTATTTTCCTGGATTGAAAGTCTGGGCATTTGATGAACTAGCCTTATTTGATAAGCAAAAGATAACCTCGCTTACTATTCATAACCATGAAGAAAATGAAAAAGTAGAAATTACTGACCCAAAAGAAATTCAAAAAGTACTCAATGATTTTTCCAAAATGGAACTTCGCAGAATTAAAAGGGAGTCTGATGCAAATAACTCTGGTACAAATGAAGTAAAAGAAAATGTTCATACGTATACCATTGATGTTTATGCAAATAAACAGGATATAGGGACAATTTATCTCTCTGGTACTACGTATATGGTATTTTACGGAAAATCATCATCTGACGATATCCCTGTTTATAAAATTGAAAATAATCCTGACTTAGAAATCCACGAAGTGTTCAATTCAGCAAAAAACAAATAATTTGACACCATACAACTTATTACTCCCTGCAATACTTAGATCATGTCCAAAGAACAAAAGGAGATATTCGGCTATTGAACCGAATATCTCCTTTTGTATTAATTACGGTTGTTCCCAACGACCATTTTTATCCTGTAGTCGAAGAATATTTCCTCTACCTGTGATCAGTCGAATGTCTTCATAGTCCATAAATGGGAATTCCAACTTAGCCTTTCTGTATCCATTTCGTTTCATGAAACGCCGAGTATCATGCATATCGTCGATCGCAATCCGAATATTATCTTCTAATTGTTTCTTCAAATTCGGTGATAAGGATGCAACCAAACCAACAACACCTACCGCGATGCTGAGAGGTCGGGCAAGATTAAATACGATCCCAATTACAGACGCCGTAAGTGAAGCCATATTCGCCAGTTTGTTATCATCCATTTGGATTACACCGTATTTGAGAACGTCCGACATAGCTTCGGCAAGATCATCAAGGTCGTCTTGGTCAACAGTAATCGTATCAACGTATTGTTTCAATTTTGTACGTGCCATAATTTATCTTCCTCCGAAAATTTATTCCAAGCAATTTTCCGCGCGGTGATTAACTTGGTATTCATTAAAGTGAATCGAAGGTGAAAAATAACAACCCGAACTCAAAATTTTTTCTTTGCTTATCATAAGCAATTTTTTGTGCTATAGGTTTTGACAGCTCTAATCATCCGAAAGATTATTTCTTGGCGTATGTCCTCACGTACACCTATATCCGTGAATTTCAACGACTTGCGAATCTTTGGCTCAAATCTTTCTATGATCTCTACCATTGCACTTTCATCATTATTTTGCGCTCGCTTTACTAGCGTTAACAGGCTCATGTATTTTCGCCTCCCTCTAGCTGTTTTCTAAGCTTCAGTAACGCTCGTTTCTTTGTTTTAGAAACTGCTTGCTGGCTTGTGCCTAACAGGGTCGCAGCCTCCGCCTCTTTGAGATTCCTCAAATATAGAAGTGCAAGTATCTCCCTTTCCTTTTCTGTGAGAGTTTGAACAGCATCCAAAACTCGTTTGTCAGCTATTACATCCCCCCACTTAGCTTTGTTCTCCCACTCACTTTTGCCAGTGTCACTAACAAGGCTGTCTATCACCCTTTCAATTTCATCTGTAGGTTGGAATACCTTGCCTATCTTTTGATTACGAACAGCCAACTCGATAGCTGTAAAACGGATGAGTGATGAAATATATTTGATTAGTTGAAGCTCAGCGTAAAACTCCTGAATCCTACTATTCAATTCATTTCTCTTCTGCGTATCGTCCGGTGAAGCAATCACTCTTTGGTATAGTTGTTGATTGTCTTCTTGAGCTAGAAATGCATCCAAAAACTTTTGATTTGATAAGTTAGTAGGCCTGAACACAAAATCCCTCCCAAACAAGATCATACGTTCTCTTTTCGAACAAAAAATAAAAGTGCCAGATTCTCACTGACACGTCCCGTTCTACACTATCCATTTTACTAAATAACTCAACTTCACAGCAGTTCATTCCTTAAATGTAAACTTATGTAATTAAGTGTAAACTTACGCACTCTCACCTTCCCCTTTTACAAGAAGCATAACAACCCCTAGGACATCAGGCAGTGTAGGATACACTCCATTTCCCCAGTTTATTTCGGATATGTTAACGGAAATAACAAAAAGAATCCGCACAAAAAATATACGGATTCAATGATGGATTTTATGTTTTTGCTGGTGCGGCTCCATACCACTACTCGCATTATACATTTTATGCGTCATACTTGATAAACAAAATCGTAGACATTTACCTGGTCAAGAACTAATAAGACAGTCGATAATATTAAACAAACGGCAAACATCTACGGCCCATCTTTATGTCGAAAGAAAGCACGGGGTCATGAGCGTACTTGAGAGCTGAATGGTATCAAATCGGTATCACACCAGAAACAGAAACCACACAGCCCTTGATACGCTTAACATCTACCTATCCGATGCTTCCCTCCATCTCAAACTTAATCAATCTGTTCATCTCCACCGCATACTCCATCGGCAGTTCCTTCGTGAATGGCTCGATGAAGCCCATGACGATCATTTCGGTCGCTTCGGCTTCTGTCAGGCCGCGGCTCATCAGGTAGAAGAGCTGGTCTTCGGACACTTTGGAGACAGTCGCTTCGTGCTCCAGCGTGATGTTGTCGTTCATGATCTCGTTGTACGGGATCGTGTCGGACGTGGACAGTTTATCCAGAATCAGCGTGTCGCACTTGATGTTGGACTTGGAGCCTTCCGACTTGCGCCCAAACTGGGCCAGACCGCGGTAGGTTACTTTTCCGCCGTCGCGGGAGATCGATTTGGAAATGATGGTCGATGTGCAATCCGGTGCCAAGTGAATCATTTTCGCACCTGCGTCCTGGTGCTGGCCTTTGCCTGCTACCGCGATGGACAGGACAGTACCTTTGGCGCGTGGGCCTTTCATGATAACTGCAGGGTATTTCATGGTCAGCTTGGAGCCGATGTTGCCGTCGATCCATTCCATGTTCGCGTCTGCGTAAGCAACCGCGCGTTTGGTCACGAGGTTGTAAACGTTGTTCGACCAGTTTTGGATCGTGGTGTAGCGGCAGCGTGCGCGCTCTTTCACGATGATTTCTACAACGGCGGAGTGCAGGGAATCCGTGCTGTAGATCGGAGCTGTACAGCCCTCTACATAGTGCACGAACGAATCTTCGTCAGCGATAATCAGCGTGCGCTCGAATTGGCCCATGTTTTCCGAGTTGATGCGGAAGTACGCTTGCAGCGGAGTTTCCACTTTTACGCCTTTTGGCACGTAAATGAAGGAGCCGCCGGACCATACAGCCGAGTTCAGCGCCGCAAACTTGTTGTCTGCTGGCGGGATGACGGTCGCGAAGTATTCCTTCACGATATCCGGGTACAGCTTCACTGCCGAATCCATGTCGCAGAACAGAACGCCCAGTTTTTCCAGGTCCTCCTGCATGTTGTGGTAAACGACCTCGGATTCGTATTGAGCGGATACACCCGCGAGGAATTTTTGCTCTGCTTCCGGAATCCCCAGCTTGTCAAAAGTCGCCTTGATTTCTTCCGGCACCTCATCCCAGCTACGGCCTTGCTTTTCCGAAGGCTTTACGTAGTACGTGATGCTGTTGAAATCGAGGTCGTCCAGGTCGCCACCCCATTTCGGCATCGGCATGCTGTTGAAAATGTCCAGGGCTTTCAAGCGGAATTCCAGCATCCACGCCGGCTCATCCTTGATCTTGGAAATTTCCTCGACGATTTCGCGGGTCAGACCCTTTTTCGTCCGGAATACAGAGACGTCCTTGTCGTGAAAGCCGTACTGGTAATCCTGTATCTCAGGGGCTTTTTTAGCCATCGTTGCTCACTCCTTCTTCATTCATGTCCATACCTGGCTGCTATTTCTGCTCTGCCTGCTTGATGCCTTGCTCCAGCGCCTTCCAGGCCAGAGTGGCGCACTTGATGCGCGCCGGGAACTTGGCTACGCCAGACAAAGCTTCGATGTCACCCAGATCAATGGAATCGTCGATCTCTTTGCCCTGCATCATATCGGAAAACTTGTGCGCCAGCTCAAGTGCCTTTTCCACTGGCAGGCCCTTGACCGCATCCGTCATCATCGAAGCGGATGACATGCTGATCGAACAGCCTTCGCCGAGAAACTTCGCGTCCACCACCTTGCCCTCCTCAACCTTCAAGGAGAGCGAGATGCTGTCGCCACAAGTCGGGTTATTCAAATTCACAATGAGTCCGTCGGATTCTTCCAGCTTGCCGCGATTGCGCGGCTTCTGGTAGTGGTCCATAATGACGCGGCGGTATAAATCATCAAGAGAAGACATTGCCGAAATACTCCTTCGTCTTCTTCAATCCCGCTATCAGCACATCTACTTCTTCTTCTGTGTTGTACAGGTAGAAGCTTGCCCGAGCGGTAGCCGTCACATTCAGCCAGCGCATAAGCGGCTGGGCGCAGTGATGGCCCGCACGAACTGCGATTCCGTAGCTGTCCAGCACAGTCGCTAGGTCATGCGGATGTACCGTATCCAGATTGAATGTAATTAAACTGCTGCGGTCCTGCTGCGGGCCGTAAATCGTCAGTCCCTCGATCTCGCGCATTTGCTCCATGGCGTATTTCACCAGATGCTTTTCATGGCGCTCGATGTTTTCCAGACCGATTTCCTGCAAAAAGTCAATCGCTGCCCCGAGTCCGATCGCGCCTGCGATGATCGGCGTGCCGCCCTCGAATTTCCACGGCAGCTCCTTCCACGTAGAGTCGTACTTATCCACGTAGTCGATCATTTCGCCGCCAAATTCCATCGGCTCGACCTGCTCCAGCACCTCGCGTTTGCCGTACAGGACACCGATGCCTGTCGGGCCTGCCATCTTATGCGCAGAAAACGCGTAAAAATCGCAATCCAAATCCTGGACGTCGATTTTTTTGTGCGGAGCGCCCTGGGCCCCGTCCACAAACAGAAGAGCGCCGTGCTGATGCGCGATCTGGGCAATTTCCTTGATCGGAGTAGTATCCCCAAGTACGTTGGAAATATGGTGAATCGCTACGATCTTGGTATTGTCCGTAACCGTTTCTTTTACCGCGTCCAGAGTGACGGTCCCGTCCTCTGCCAGCGGGATGAACTTGAAGGTCGCTCCGGTTGCCTTGGCTGCCTGCTGCCACGGAATGAAATTGGCATGGTGCTCTACCAGCGTTGTGACAATCTCATCCCCAGGCTTCAGAACCAACCGAGCGTAGCCGTAAGCAATCGTGTTGATCGCGGAGGTCGTGCCGCGCGTGAACACGATTTCCGCTGTCTCGCGGGCGTTGATGAAGGCGCGAACCTTCTCTCTCGCGCCCTCGTAGCCGTCAGTCGCTCGGTTGCCCAAGGTGTGCACGCCACGGTGCACGTTGGAGTTGAACTCCTTGTAGTATTTATCCATCGCCTCAATTACCGGAAGCGGCTTTTGAGAGGTTGCTCCATTGTCTAGATAGACGAGCGGGTGCCCGTTTACCTCTTGGTGAAGGATGGGAAAATATTTCCGAAGCTCCTTGGCGTCCATTAGCCTAACTTCCTTTCAAGCGCCTGACGGAGTTTGTTTCTCACTTCTTCCACCGGGATTTCGGACACAACCGGATCGAGGAAGCCGAGAATAATCAGACGTTCTGCGCCCTGACGGGTAATTCCACGCGACATCAGGTAGTAGATGGACTCTTCGCTGAAGCGTCCTACCGAAGCAGCGTGCCCCGCTTTAACGTCATCCTCGTCGATCAACAGGATCGGGTTGGCGTCGCCGCGAGCTTTGTCACTCAGCATCAGGATGTTTTCCGCCTGCACACCGTTTGCTTTTTCAGCGCCTTTTTCGATTTTGGTGATCCCATTCAAAATGCTGACTGCTTCCCCTGTCATAACGGCCTTGCTCACCATGTCCGACTCGGAGTGGGTGCCGATATGTTGAACCTGGGAAGTCAAGTTTTGACGCTGGGAACCTGTCCCTACCGAAATGGATTTGGTCAGTGCATTCGAACCAGTTCCTTTGAGGATGGTTGTGTTGTTGGCAACGGTGTTGCCGTCGTTCATCTCGCCCAAAATCCATTCCATTTTGCCATCGCGGTCAACCGTTGCGCGACGGAAGCTGTAGTCGTGAACCTCTGCGGACAAGGAACGCACAGAAGCTACCTGCACGGATGCGCCTGCCCCTACGAACACTTCGACAATGCTGTTGGCTACCATGCTTTTGCCTTCGCCAGATACGTATGTATCCACGTAGGTCACTTTGCTGTTCGCTTCTGCCACGATCAGCACATGCGGGCAAAGAAGCGCATGGTCGCCAGCGATTTCGTAAACAGCCTGCAACGGTACATCCACTTCCACGTTTTTCGGAACGTAGAGGAAAACGCCGCCGTTTACGACTGCGGCATGTAGCGCGCTCAGCTTGTGCTCGTCTGGCGCCACTACCTGGTGCATGTATTTTTGTACGAGTTCGCCATGGTTTTGCAGCGCGTCAGCCAGCGGAGTAAAAATGACGCCTTGTGCCTTCAGCTCATCTGTCACGGCATGAAAAACGGCGGAAGCATTCTTTTGCACCACCAGGTTTTTCACGCTGTCCACGTCGATTTGCCCTTTTACCAGTTCGCTCAGCTCATTGGCCGACGCGATCTTGGCAGTGGTTTGAAACGGGTCGAACCCGGCAGTATTCCATTTATCAATCTTCGTTTTCTCCAAAGCGGGAAGCGGAAGCTCTCCCGCCGCCTTCAGTCCAGCGAGGCGCTTTTCAAGGAACCAAGCAGGCTCCTGATTAGCTTTGGAGTACTCGGTGATCGCTTCGGAACCGAAGCGGAGCTGTACATCCACACTCATTTCACTGCTGCCTCCTTCTTCCTACACGTTGGCGTTAACGGTTTCGTCCTCGATGCCGAGCTCTTCCTTGATCCAGTCGTAGCCTTCTGCCTCCAGGCGTTCAGCCAGCTCAGGACCACCGGACTTCACGATACGACCTTGCATCATGACGTGTACGAAGTCAGGCTTCACATAGTTCAGCAAACGCTGGTAGTGCGTGATAATCAGGAAACCGCGGTCAGCAGAACGCATTTCGTTTACACCGTTGGCTACGATTTTCAGCGCGTCGATGTCGAGACCGGAGTCGATTTCGTCCAGGATACAGATGCTTGGCTCCAGGAGCATCATTTGCAAAATCTCGTTGCGCTTTTTCTCCCCGCCGGAGAAGCCTTCGTTCAGGTAGCGGTGCGCAAAAGAATCGTCCATTTCCAGCGTGCTCATCTTTTTGTCCATCTCGCGGATGAATTTCATCAGGGAGATTTCGTTGCCTTCGCCACGGCGCGCGTTGATCGCGGAACGCAGGAAGTCGGAGTTGGTTACGCCGCTAATTTCGGATGGGTATTGCATCGCCAGGAACAGACCTGCGCGTGCGCGCTCGTCTACTTCCATTTCCAGAAGGTCGTCGCCGTTGATAAGCACTTCGCCATCGGTTACCTCGTATTTCGGGTGGCCCATCAGCGTAGATGCCAGTGTCGATTTACCGGTACCATTCGGTCCCATGATCGCGTGCACTTCGCCGCCCTTGATTTCCAGGTTCAAACCTTTGAGGATCTCTTTGTCCTCGATCTTGGCGCGAAGGTTTTTTATTTGCAAATGCGGTACTGCTGTCATCTGAATTCCCTCCATACACAAAAGTGAGTTGGTAATTCTCAATCCATTCTCAATAACTATCTTATAATAAGAATAATTATAAATCAAGGAATGAAACATATCTGTATTTTTTATATCATTATATTTAGAAAGTCCGTTTTTGCTTCCAAAAACCTTCCCAAATACAACGGCCACGTAAGCATTTTCTCCCATGCAACTTTTTCCAATACATCGCCTGGCATTTTCCAGGAACTTTTCTCCCGATTCGCCTCCCGAGCGCCACAAAAAAAGGCACAGGTGCGTACAGCCAGTTCAGCAGCTTGCCTCGTGTTGGTTATGTATCCAATCCGCTCGTTTCCATCGCTGAAAAAGCCTCCTATGGAAGCTTACCTGACCCTTTTGCGCGAGTCAAATGGAAAAGCTGTGATAGCGGCCCTGTCCACAGCCTGCTGATTGGCAGCGTTGCCTGGCCGCTCTCGCCTTGGACAAAACAAAACGGCTAGACGCTATTGTCCAGCCGTTTCCTCCATATATATAGCCGTTGCTTACGCTTTTGGACCTGCTTTCGCAATGTCTGTTGCATCCGGGAACTTCTTCTGGAAGTTCTCGATGAAGCGTGCAGCCAGTTCGGCAGCTTGCTTGTCGTAGTCTTCCTTGTTTGCCCATGTGTTGCGCGGCTGAAGCACTTCTGCCGGTACGTTCGGGCAAGTGGTCGGCACTTGTACGCCAAACGTTGGGTCTTCCACGTACTCTACCTTTTCCAGATCGCCGTTCAGCGCTGCCGTTACCATCGCACGCGTGTAGGAGAGCTTCATGCGCTGTCCAACACCGACAGGGCCACCCGTCCAGCCTGTGTTTACGAGATATACTTGCACATCGCGCTCGTCAATTTTTTTGCCGAGCATTTCTGCGTACACAACCGGGTGCAGCGGCAGGAAAGGAGAGCCGAAGCACGTGGAGAACTCGGTTTGCGGAGCCGTTACGCCGCGCTCTGTACCGGCCATTTTGCTCGTGTAGCCGGACAGGAAGTGGTACATCGCCTGCTCTTTGTTCAGTTTGGAGATTGGAGGCAGCACGCCGAACGAATCGGCTGTCAGGAAGATGATGACGTTTGGCTGACCGCCTACACCTGGAATCACAGCGCCGGAGATTGCGTCTACCGGATAGGCTGCGCGCGTATTTTCTGTGTACTTCGTGCTGTCGTAGTCGGCGACATGGGTAGCCGGGTCTACATCTACGTTTTCAAGTACGGTACCGAACTGGATCGCGTTCCAGATTTGCGGTTCGCCCTCTTCGGACAGCTTGACGCATTTTGCATAGCATCCGCCCTCGATGTTGAATACGCCATTGTCAGACCAGCCGTGCTCGTCGTCCCCGATCAGGAAGCGGTTCGGGTCAGCGGACAGCGTTGTTTTGCCTGTACCGGACAGTCCGAAGAACAGGGCGACATCCCCGTCTTTGCCCACGTTGGCCGAGCAGTGCATGGACAAAACGTTGCGCTCAGGCAACAGCATGTTCATGACGCTGAAGATCGACTTTTTCATCTCGCCCGCGTACTCGGTGCCACCGATCAAAACGGTCTTTTGCTCGAAGCTCAGAACGATGAAAGTCTCGGAGTTGGTTCCGTGTACAGATGGATTGGCTTTGAAGCCAGGTGCGTAAAGCACGGTGAACTCAGCCTCGTGTGTCGCCAGCTCCTCTGCAGATGGACGGATGAACAACTGGCGCGCAAACAGGCTGTGCCAAGCGTATTCGGTTACGACCCGGATTGGCAGACGGTAGGTTGTGTCTGCACCAGCAAAACCGTCAAATACAAACAGCTCGCTTTTGCCTTGCAAGTATTGCAGCACGTCCTGCTGGAGTGCCTGGAACTTCTCCGGAGAAATCGGCTGATTCACCGGACCCCAGTTGATCTTATCGTGTACGGAAGCTTCGTCCACCACAAATTTGTCCTTTGGCGAACGGCCGGTAAACTTGCCTGTCAGCGCATTGAGCGCCCCCTTGTCGGTCAAAATCCCTTCGCCACGCTTTACTGCCATCTCAACGAGCCCAGCTACAGGCAGGTTGCGGTAAACCTGTGTAGCTCCCAGAATGTCAGAAAGCTTGTGAACCGTATTGGTTTCCATGTGTGAACGATCTCCTTCCCAAAATGTATATCCAAGTAAAGTAACTTTTCTCAATGTCGTTCGATTTGTAATTAGTATATCACATTCAATCAAATAAGCCACATAATTTTATAATCTCTTGTGGAGAATGTGTGAATAGCCTCCCCAGTAGTTTTCCCCACCCTACAGTATTTCAGTTCTTCGACTCTATGTCCACCCTTTCGTAAATGAATGGATATTTTGAAAATTCGCTGGTCTGACCAGTTGGCGCGACAAAGTGCCTGGACAGCGGCCCGCCTTGATCCGCCAGCCCTGGATGGTGCCTGCGCCATGGCTTACACAAAAAACCCGCTGCATGAGCGGGTCTTCCAGCGCATTCGCTTAGCGGGAGGCATTTTCTCCGAGCTTGTCAAACGTGCGCACGATGACACGGCTGAGAATCTGGACGCCGTCGCGGAGTGCCGACCGTTCGAACTTCATCTGCGGGTGGTGCAGTCCAGGCTGCAAATCGCAGCCGAGAGCCAGCATCGTCGCCTTGATGTGCGGACGTTCTACAGTGTAATAATGAAAGTCTTCCGCTCCCGGGCTGACAGGCGCCGCCTTGAGGTTGTCCACCCCGAGCACGTCGACAATCGCTTGCTCCATCAGCTCCTTCGCTTCCTCATCGACTTCCGCCGCCACCATTCGCGATCCGGCCGTAAGTTCGATCGACGCCTGGTAGGATGTCGCGATCCCATCGATCATCTGGCGGACGCGCCCGACTAGCTCATCCATCGCCTGGTTGGTTTGCGCCCGCAAGTCAAGGGCGAATCTCGCTTTGTCCGGAATGATGTTGTAGCTCTCTCCTCCGGCTTGCAGCATGGTCATTTTCACTGTCGCCGGAACCATCGGATTGATGTGAATTTGTCCGATCCCGGAAATGATCGCACCCGCGACTTCAATCGCGTTGATTCCGAGGTGCGGCCTTGCTCCGTGTGCAGATACGCCTGTAATTTCTCCGTACAAAAACATCGCGGCGCCGTTGTAGATGGCTGGCCCCGCCGTCCCGTTCGCCATTTCCTGAATCGGGCGCAGATGGACGCCGTACAAATAGTCGATGTCGTCCACGACGCCTTTTTCCACGAGCTTCAAGGCGCCTGTTCCTTTTTCCTCAGCGGGCTGGAACAAAACTTTCAGCGTGCCCGGAGGCTTGTACCCGGAAGCGATCAACGCCTCTACCGTTTCGACAATCATGGTCATGTGCGCGTCATGCCCGCAGGAATGATTGGCGCGCCACTCTCCGTCTACTTCCTGCCACAGCGCGTCGATATCGGTGCGCAGCCCGACGACAGGCTTCCCTTCTCCCCACTCCGCGACAAGCCCTGTACAATCTGCAAAAGTAGTGACTGCAAGCCCCAATGCTTGCATTCTCTCGGCCAAGTACTTCGTCGTCTCGACTTCCTGCCAGCTAATTTCCGGATTCGCGTGCAAGTGACTGAATGTTTCGTCAATGTTTCGCGCACGTGCAGCGACTGTTTCTTTCAACGCCAAGCTATCAGACATATTTGCGCCTCCCCCATCGTTTCTTCCTCATTATAGCACATGCGGGCGCCTTTATTTGGAAACGGGATCAGCCAGCTTTTATTTGCACGTCAAGCGCAAAATCGCATCCAGCTTCAACTGGTCGCGCAATGTCCCTGCTATTTTCACCTGCTGCTTGGCCAAGGTGTAGACCAGCTCGTCTCCGCCAAACAGCATCTCCATCTGCCGCTCGCCGCCCCTGACGATCAGATCGGCGGACTGCTCCTCCTCCCAGACGCCTGCCGAAATGCTGCCTTTTGATATCGTGAGTTGCCAGCGCGACTGCGTGTCGTCGACGACGATCCCGATCCGCTTTTCCCAGCCTGCTGTCATATAGTGCAAATGCGTTTTCTTTTGTAGGCGCTCGCCTACCTCGTAAAGCAGTCTGCCAATTCCGATCATAAAAATCCGTCCCCCTCTCTTCTCCCATTGGGTTCGTGGCTCGCTCAGTCGAATCCTTTGGCGAGGGATGAGAACCACTGTCGGGTCTTGTCAGGGCGGCCGACTTTTTCTCGACAGGCTTTTTCATCTGTTGCGCAAAAACGAAAAGAGCACCCGCGGCCGCAGATGCTCTTCTGATCCATCCGTTATTCATCAAATTCGTCTTTATCCAGTCGGACTTCCAGATGGTGACCATCCGGTGTCTCAAAATACAAATTGTAGCTCGTAGGCTGCGTGATCGGGCCACGGTAGCAAATGTTTTCCGCCTCGAGCTTGTCGACCAGATAGTCGAGCTCAGCGCGGCTCGTTACCGAGAAAGCGAGGTGATCGACCTGCCCTACGCCGCCTTTGCCTTCCGCCCCGTCGTGCGGATGGAGACCGATCCGTGTGTATGTGCCGATTTGAAAGTAGACAGGCGCTCCTTCCACCATATTCTCTTCCGGGATGGGGACTTCCAAAATGTCCTTAAAAAACCGAGCTACCTTCACGACATCGCTGCAATTCAATGCGATGTGGTGAACGCCTTTCAAATGAAACATTCACACTGCCTCCCACGTCAACTAAAGGTCATGCGCTTTTTTGCGACACCTGCTTGCGTTTATTGTACTGCTTCAGTCGCTCGCTTAACCGTTTTAAACGAATCATGAGTGCTTCGCGCCACTCTTCATCCTTTAACTCCTTGGCAATACCGAGCAAATCCAAGGAGATATCAATCTGCTGCTTCAAAACATCGGCGAAGCTGGCTGCTTCATCCGTCATGGTACAATTCTCAAACAACTCCGATGTATTGTCAACACTCACAAAATCGGCGAAATCGACTTCGGGCGCCTGATCCCCTTGAGCATATTCTACTAAAATTTCGTACTCTCCCTCAATACCGGGATGAACCTCAATTCTGTCACAAACAGGACAAAACATGATGGGGACATTGTGTACAAGCGTTTTATAATGACGGACTGAGCCTACGGAACCTACCATTCCTGCACCGCAACAAAAACTCATAAATAGTCTCCCTCCTTCTTCGCCAAACAGCGAAAGCGTTAGAAGCGTCTGGTCGAAACTCTCTGTCTGTATCCGCATTGTAACCCGTAATCCCTCTGCTGCTCTACCGCAAAAAGATACCAATCGGTTTATGGCAAAACAAATTGTCATACCATTGTACTCGATTTGCCTGCGTTTGAACACCGTTTTCTGATTAGTTTGAAGTTTTTGTCGGTACATGCCTAAAAATCGTGCAAAGAAGTTCGAATCACGCCGATAAAGAGAATAGTTAGTCAGCTAGTCACAATAAAAGGAGAGCGGTTTTATGTTTCGTTTTAAAAGTCTTCGCGCCCGGACACTTGCGATTACCCTTCCAGTCATTGTCCTTACCTTAGTACTTCTGATGAGCATGGCCTTCATGTTTTCCCACGCCCAGTTGAACAAGGAACTGACGGAGAAGATGAACTACCAGTTGGACGTGCTCGGCAGCAAAGTGGAGAAAGAACTGGAAGCACACAGCAAGGTGACGCTGAACATGGCGCGCGTCATCGAAATGAGCCCCATTACTTATTCGCTGGAGCAGTTGGATTCCCTGCTGAGCAAAACAGTTCTCGTCAACGAAACGTCTGTTGGCATGGGAATTTTCATGGAGCCTTACGCTTTTGATCCGAGCAAGCAGTTCGTTGCTACTTACGCTGCCAAAAAAGACGGCAAGGTGAGCATTACGTACGAGTACAGTACATCGTCCTATAACTATCCTGAGCAAGAGTGGTACAAGATCGGTGCGTCGACCCAAAAACCGACAAATTACTCACCGCCGTACTATGACGAGATTTCCAAAGTCTCCATGACGACAGTCGTAGCTCCGTTTTACTCCCCAGACAAAAAGCTTTTGGGTGTAGCGACAGACGACATCACGCTCACGGATATTCAAGCGATGGTCTCGGGTACAAAAGTAGGCGAGACGGGCTGGGCCTTTTTGCTGGATCAGAACGGCAAGTACTTGTCCCATCCCCAGTCGGACAAGCTGATGGTCCAATCCGTGCAAACCGACAGCAACGCGTCGCTCGCAGAGATCGGCCCCGCTCTTCTCGCTGAAAATGAAGGCATGACAACTTTTTCCGATGACAATGGCGTCAATCGCGTCTATTTCCAAAAAATCCCTGACACAAATTGGACTATCGCGCTCGTCATGCCGGAAAATGAATTTGCCAAGCCTCTGAACGCTCTGGCTTACCGGCTTCTCGCTGTCAGTCTGCTTGGGCTGTTGATCCTGATTGCCGTCATTTATTTTTTCAGCAAGTATTTGACCGGACAAATCAACAAGGCCAACCAGCTTTCTCAAGCTCTCTCCTCCGGCGATTTCACCGCTACGATGGACGTCAAGACAGCCGATGAAATGGGCGTCATGGCAAGCCGCTTCAATACGATGACCGCCACCTTGCGCGAAACGCTCAGCCAGGTCAGCTACAGCGCCCAGCAAGTCGCCGCTACTTCCGAACAACTGATGGCGAGCGCAGAGCAGACGAGCAAAGCGACGGAGCAAATTGCCCAGTCTGTGCAGGAGATCGCCTACGGAACAGAGCAGCAGGTGGACGCGACCAATCAGGGCAGCGATGTCATCAACGAAATCGCCCAGCATATTTCGTTGATGGAAAAAGGCATCGAGGAAGTCAGCTCCTCTACTCGCGATGCCAATCGCCAGGCTGCAGAAGGAAACCAGATGGCCGCGAAGACAGTGGAGCACATGACGGTAATTCACGGACAAATGGAGCAAACCGCAGCGGTGGTCAACGCACTTGGACAGCGCTCCCAGGAAATCGGCCAAATGATCGCGCTGATTACCTCGATTGCCAGCCAGACCAACCTGCTTGCCTTAAACGCAGCGATCGAAGCCGCCAGAGCCGGGGAGCAAGGACGAGGCTTTGCCGTTGTCGCTGACGAAGTGCGCAAGTTGGCGGAACAGTCCAGCTCGGCCGCCGAACAGGTGAGCAGCCTCGTCACGGACATTCAGCGCGATACCGAATCGGCCATCTCCGCCATGAGCCACGGCTCCATCATCCTCGGGGAAGGCATGACGCTGGTCACCGCGACCGGAACCGCCTTCGAGCAAATTTCCGACTCTACCGCCCACTTGCTTACCCGCACAGACGAAGTGTCGGCGGAAATGAAAAAAATCAGCCAGGAAATGCAAACGATCGTCGCAGCGATCGACCATATTTCGCAAATCGCCATCCAGTCCGCCGGCAATTCGCAAACCGTCGCAGCGGCAGCAGAAGAGCAAAACGCGTCGATGGAAGAAATTTCCGCAGCCGTGACCATGCTCGCGAAGATGGCAGAAGAGCTGAACGATACGGTGCGCTCGTTTAAGCTTAGGTAGTGGTTTGAGGTTTTGACGTTTTATCATAGAAAGGCTTCGCCAAGCTTTAGCGGCTCGGCGAAGCCTTTTTTCTTTTGTATCTGCCTTTAAGCGTCCACCTTGAACCCGCTTCCCTGAATCCTCCACTTTGGACGCGGTTTTCCTTTTTCCCCGCAGGCGGCCAGTCTCCGCTTCCTCGCTAGAGGCCCAAGTACCTGTAGCGTTTTCTCCTGTTTCCTCCCTCCACTGCGGCAACGGTCGACTGGCTTTTGCCAAAAAGCTAAAAAAGCCAGAGCAACAATGCCCCGGCTTTTTGTGTGTCTGCAAACTATTCTTTTACCATTGCCTCGTACTTGTCGGCATCCAGCAGCTTGTCCAGCTCGGCTGTGTCGGACAGCTCGACAGCGATCATCCAGGCCTGCTCATAAGGCGAAGAGTTCACCAGTTCTGGTGCGTCTTCCAGTTCGCCGTTTACTTCCACTACTTTGCCAGATACAGGAGCGTACAGCTCGGAAACGGTCTTTACCGATTCCACACTGCCAAATGGCTCATCCTGTTGAATTGTCGAGCCTACCTCTGGCAACTCGACAAACACGATGTCACCCAGCTCTGATTGAGCAAAAGCGGTGATTCCGATATACGCTTTGTTGCCTTCTACTCGCACCCACTCATGCTCTTCACTGTAACGTAGATTTTTCGGGAATTCCATCGTTTACATATCCTCCTATCGGGTACAATCCATTACACATACATAATTAGACGAACATTCTAGGATTCCTCTTCGCTCCACAAAATTCTGAACAGACGTTTTGGGGACCAGCTTGAAACCCTTTTCGCCTGCCAGAAAATGGCGCGCTGGAGCCTCTCGTCAAACAGGCCAAAAACAGAGACATGTCCATCCGGCAGCGCATCGACCTTTTCGTCGACGACCGCAAGCGAATACCTCAGGCCATGCTCCGCAATCGCCTGTTTCCTCACTTCAATATCTGTAGCTTTTTCCAAATCCGGCACAGGAATACGTGTAACTTTCAAACCATTCGCCGACGCCGATTTGCCACACCGTCCCTCATTTGCCGGCCAGCCTGCGCCTATGCCCCTGTTTTTCTCGCCAAAATGCCTGACTCCGCAATCGAGCGAGCGGCCTGGCGCAATACTTCCGGGCTTTGCACGAGCGCAATCCGGACGTAGCCTTCCCCTTCGTCGCCAAAGGCGCTACCAGGAATGACGACCACCCCTGCCTCCTCCAATAGCGCAATGGCAAACTCGCGGGACGTCCAGCCAGTTGGCACGGGTGCCCAGACGAACATCGTCGCTTTCGGCGGCACAATGTCCCAGCCCGCCTCGGCCAGTGCTGCCAGCAAGACGTCGCGGCGCTCCTGATAGACAGGGCCGACGCTGCTCTTGCCGCCTGCTTCCCGGTCCATGCGCAAAGCCGCGACCGCCATCTGCTGGACAGGCAAAAAGACGCCGTAGTCGACATTCGACTTGACGATGGCCAGCGGCTTGATGATCTCGCTGTTGCCGACTACATACGCAATGCGGCAGCCTGCCATGTTAAAGCTCTTGGAAAACGAATTGAACTCGATCCCGACCTCTTTGGCTCCCGGCGCTTGCAGGAAGCTGGGCGGGCGATAGCCGTCAAAAGCCATCTCCGAATAAGCGAGGTCGTGCACGACGATGATGTCGTGACGCTTGGCGAATGCGACGACCTCTGCAAAAAAGTCGACGGTGGCCACAGCCGATACAGGATTGTTCGGATAGTTCAGAATCATGAACTTCGCACGAGCCGCGATCTCGTCCGGGATGTCTGCGAGCCTGGGCAAAAAGCCGTTTTCCGCGCGCAGCGGCATCCGGTAAGGAATCGCCCCGGCCAGATGCACGCTCCCCTCGTAAATCGGGTAGCCGGGGTCAGGCACGAGCACGATGTCGCCCGGATCGGTCCAGGCCAAAGCAAAGTGCGCGAGTCCATCCTGCGAGCCCATCAAGGAATGAACCTCGCCGTCTGGCGCAAGCTCCACGCCAAAGCGGTATTGATACCAGCGCGCCACTTCTTCGCGAAAAGCTCCGGTACCCTCGCTCAAGGCGTAGCCAAATGCGCCCGGCTGTCTGGCAGCAGCGAGCAATGTTTCGAGCAACTGGTCTTCAGGCGGTTGGTCCGGGCTGCCGATACTCAAGTCGTACACGGTCCTTTTCTTCGCGACTTCTTTTTTTCGCGCAGCCATCTCGGAAAAAATCGCGGCAGACAAGTTTTGCAGTCTTTTGGACGGTTGGCGCATTCCCTACTTGCCTCCCCACGCTTTTTCCAGCTCGTCTTCCTTGAAGCCCAGCGTCACCGTATCATCGCTCGCCAAGAGAGGGCGCTTGATGAGCTTTCCGTTGGAAGCGAGCAAGTCAAGCATTTCCTCGTCTGTCATCGTCGGCAGCTTGTCCTTTAACCCAAGCTCGCGGTATTGCACGCCGCTGACATTGAAAAACTTGCGCAGGTCAAGTCCGCTCGTCTGCCAAATCCGACGAAGCTCTTCCTTGGAAGGCGGCGCATCGACAATCGGCACTTCCTCGAAGCTCACCTTGTGGTCTGTCAGCCATTTTTTCGCTTTGCGGCATGTATCGCATTTGCTGTACAAATACGCTTTCATGGTCATGGTCGATTCCCTCGCTTTTCGTTATGTAGTCATTCTCTCTTGTAAAAGAATACCACACCGTCCTGGACAATGTTTGCCTGCTTGAAAAAAACGGCAGCCCCACTTCAACGGCTGCCGTTTTTCGCGTTTTGCTCTGCTGTTAGTGGCCCGGGCTTTTGGACGGATCGGCTTTTGCGCCTTCCGTCTCGACGGCTTCGGCCCCGGGGTTCACCTGCCACATCTGGGCAAGCGGCGAATAAGGCACCCCTAGCTGCTTGTCGTTTTGCGCTTCTACCGCTTCCGCCAAAGTCCCCGTCAACGGCTGGGTGTACTCGATTTCTCCATCCACGAAAAAGCTCCCCCTTCAGCTTGGCCTGCTTTTTTAAGTGTGGGGAGTTTGCCTGAACTTATGCAGAGTGGCTTGCCTTGATCTCTACCTGGTAGCCGGCGTGCTTTCGCACCTGGAAAACGCCGTTCTCAAAAATCAGGTACTGCGCCTTGACGCCGATCAGCCGCCCGCCGAGCTGCTCCTCTTTGTCCAACGTTTTCGAGTTGATCTTGTCCAGCGACTCCAAAATCGGATATGTAATATCCACCCATTCGTCTTCCCTGTATTGGAAAGGTTTGAACGGTTCGGGAAAATGGCTGTACACCTCGTCGCGCATAGCAATCAGGTCGATTTCCTTGACGTCGCCCTTGAGCATTTTGCGCCAGTTGGTCTTGTCCGGCAAAAACTGGCTAAGATGGTACTCCAGTTCTCCCGCCATCCGGCGCGTCGGCACTTCCGCAATCGGAATCGCGCGAATCGCCCCCTGATCGACCCAGCGTTTGAGCTGGTTGTGCTTGCGCGTCAGTCCGACCTTGATGTCGCTGGAAACTGCCAGATAGACGTAGTGCGGGATCATGCAGTATTGCTCGCCGAAGCTCTCGTCCCGGCACGTCCCTTGGTCAAAATGACATTCGTGCGGCTTGACGATGCACAAGTCATTTTCCGGCAGTTTGGTAAAACAGGGGTAGCAGTACCCGCTGTTGAACGTTTTGTTCGTTTTGCGCCCGCAGGCGATGCAATTTTTTTGGCCCAGATAGGAAATGGTCAGTTCGCTGCCGAGCCATTCATTTAAAGGCAGACGGTCTTCGCCGATGTTCAAATAGTAGTCGACCGGCTTTTCTCTCCCGTGATAATCGTGGCTCAGACCGTGCAAAATACCGCGGAGTTCCACTTCATTCTCTCCTCTCCCATGTACAGTCCTCTCATTTTAACATATCGCCTGTGCGCACCGGGCGCTGTTTTCTTTTGGCAGCATGTTTTCCAGAGCGGAGGGTGAACCTAAACTATCTCAATCAAAAGGAGGGCGTCCGTCATGAGCCGCGTCGTGCTGTATGCTTTGTTGCTTGCCTGCCTGCTCGGCTACGGGATATCTCCTGTTACGGCCCGGGAACTGCTCCCCTCTTACGAACCGATTCACCGGATCGACACGAACAAAAAGGTAGTCGCCCTGACCTTTGACGACGGTCCGGATGCCACCTACACCCCGAAAATTTTGGAGGTGCTCCATAAAAACCGGGTGCCCGCCACCTTTTTCGTGCTCGGCTCCCAGGTGGACAAGCATCCAAAGGTGCTGCAATGGATTTACAAGGCCGGACACGAGATCGGCAATCACGGCTACCACCATTTTGACTTAAACAAGCTGACAGAGCACGAGGTGTACGAGGACATCAAGCAAGCAGAGCGCTCCATCCTGAGGACGACGGGCATTCTCGCCCAATACTACCGTCCCGCCGGGGGTGTCATGACCCACGACGTCATGAACGCCGTCCAGGCGAGCGGGTACGACATCATTCACTGGTCGGTCGATCCGCGAGACTGGTCGCTGGCGAGAACGGCGTCTGTCATTGCGAAAACCGTGAAAAGCAACGTGTCGTCCGGCGACATCATTTTGTTTCACGATGGCGGCCTGAACCAGAAGCAAACCGTGGCCGCCCTGCAGGAGCTAATCAGTGACCTGCGCTCGCAAGGCTACCGCTTTGTCACCGTATCGCAACTGCTCGATGAGGCCAAGTAATAGGCACCAACGCCTCGCTCTTTCGCGAAGCAACTGGTGCCTTGCCTTTTGCCTTTTAGGCCAGAACTTTTCCGAGGAAAGAACGCAGCCGCTCGTGGCTGGTGTTGTCAAAAAGTTCCTCGGGGCTTCCTTCTGCCATAATCACGCCCTGATCCATGAAAATGATGCGGTCGCCGACTTCCCGCGCAAATCCCATCTCGTGCGTGACCACGACCATCGTCATCCCTTCCTTGGCCAAGTTTTTGATGACGGTCAGCACCTCACCCACCAGCTCCGGGTCGAGGGCGGAGGTCGGCTCGTCGAACAGCATGACTTTCGGGTTCATCGCCAGCGCGCGGGCAATCGCCACCCGCTGCATCTGGCCCCCGGACAACCGCTCCGGGTACACGTCGGCCTTGTCTTCCAGCCCGACCTTTTTCAGAAGCGCCAGACCCTGCTTGCGCGCTTCTTCTTGCGCGAGCTTTTTGACCTTGATCGGCGCCAGCATGACGTTTTCCAGAACCGTTTTATGCGGAAACAGGTTGAAGCGCTGGAACACCATCCCGACTTCTTCCCTGACCTTGTTGATATCTGTCTTGGGGTCTGACAAGTCATGCCCGTTAATGACGATCCTCCCGCCCGTCATTTGCTCCAGTTGGTTCAGACAGCGCAAAAAAGTACTTTTGCCCGAGCCCGACGGCCCGATGACACACACGACTTCCTTTTCCGCCACCTGTGTCGTAATTCCTTTTAACACCTGAAGCTCTCCGTAGCTTTTCGTCAAATCGGTCACTTGAATAATCATGGTCATCCCCCTAATTGCGGTAAATGCGTTTGCTGTAATCTATGTAACTATATTGTACCGCAATAGTTTGAAAATTGCACAAATAGTCTCTCGCCCAGTTTTTGCACTCCCTGTTTTTCCAAGCCCGGCCCGATGCGTAACTCTTCCCCTCGCGGCTCATGCTAAGGGGGGAGGTGGTTTTCATGCAACGAAAAAAATGGGTGGCGCTCCTGATCGTGCTGGTCGTCTTTGTCGCGGGAATAACGGTAGAAGGCTTGGCCGGAAGCTACAAGGAGCTGGCCGACACCCCCGGATTCTCCTGGGAGGAAAACGTCGTGTACGGGTCAGGCAGCAACAAAATTGTGCAGTTGTTCGTAAACGGCGTCATTTCCGGGGAGCCGAACGCTTCCGGGATGCCTTCGATGGCAGAACTGCTCGCCGAGCAACTGCGGCGGGTCGAGGAAGACGACATGGTCAAGGCGCTCGTGCTCAGGATCGACAGCCCTGGCGGCGAGGTCGTCGCCACGGATGAGTTGCATACCCGGCTGATGCGGCTCAAGCAGTTGCGCGACATCCCGATCGTCGTCAGCATGGGCTCGACCGCTGCGTCGGGTGGCTACTACCTGGCAACGGCTGGCGATGCGATTTTTGCCAATCCGAATACATTGACCGGGAGTCTCGGCGTCATTTTTCAACTGTTTAATTACAACGAGGCCGCAGCCAAGCTGGGCGTCAAACAGTACGCGATCAAAAGCGGGCGCTACAAAGACATCGGCAGCCCGGCGCGCCCTTTGACCGATCCCGAGCGGCAAATTTTCCAGTCGCTGGTCAACGAGAGCTACCGAAAATTCGTCGATGTAATCGTCAAAGGCCGCAATCTCTCCCGCCAGCGCGTCTTAGAAATTGCCGATGGCCGCGTCTACTCCGGCGAGCAAGCCAAGCTGCTCGGACTGATCGACGAATTTGGCGATCTGGAAGAAGCGACCCGGCATGCACTCTCGCTCTCTGGCGAGCAGGAAGCGATGGTCGTGCGCTACAATGACCAGCTCTCCATCAGCAAGCTGTTGTTCAGCCTGAAGCAGCACTGGTCCAACCCTGATCCGCTCGGGCTTGCGCAGCTCGTGCAGCGCCAAAGCTCGCCGCGGCTCCTGTACCAATTCATCCCGTCGTTTTAAAAAGGAGTGAGAGGAATGAGCGACCTCATGGCAAGGCAAGAGCCGGACGGCTGGCAGGAGCCGCCTCGCGAGCACCACTTCGCAGGCTTTTGGATACGCGTAGCGGCCTCCCTGCTGGACTCCCTGTTTCTGGTCGGCGTCAGCCTGCTCGTGTTCAATCCGCTGCGGCGCGCCATGGGCGTATCCGGCGACTTTTTTTCGTTGATCGATCTGATGGAGGCGCTGTTCGGACTGTTGTACATGATCCTTCTGACCTGGTGGACGGGACAGACGTTGGGCAAGCTGATTACCGGAATCCGGGTCATTAGTGCCAGACAGTCCCGGGGCAACCTGTCGGGCGGCCAGGTCATTCTGCGCGAAGTGATTGGCAAGTTTTTGTCCACGCTGCCTTTTGGGCTCGGCTATTTGTGGGTGGCATGGAATCCGCAAAAGCAAGGCTGGCATGACTTGCTCGCGAAAACATACGTCGTCTACGACCGCAAAACGTGAAACCTCCGATCGTCTATTCGGAGGTTTTTCCTTTTTTCGTAACAGATTTGCTTCCTTTGACTCTGTTTTTGGCCCGTCTTTGCACTGATACTGGTAACAACCAAGGCAATTCCACTTCGAGGAGGTAGACATATGCACAAGAAAAAAGCAATCAGCATCCTCGCCTTAGGTCTTTCACTGGCTCTGCTCGGCCAGTTGTCACCCGTTTTTGGCGTGTCCGCTGCTCCTGTCGCAGCCGCAGAGCAAGCAGTCAAATCGGTGTCCACGTACGGCATCCAGCTCGGAATGAGCGCCGCTCAGGTCGAGCAAAAGCTGGGCAAGCCCGCAGGCAAAGACCCGAGCCACACCGGAGTAGAATGGTGGATCTACAACAAAGATTTGAACAACTACATAGAGGTGGGCATCCAAAACAGCAAAGTCGTCACGCTGTTTACGAACGGAGCGAAGATCAATATCGGGGGAATCACGATCGGTTCCACCACCAAAGCGTTGCAGGAGGCATGGGGAGCGCCACAGAACACTCTGGCTATTACTCCATCGCTGCGCATCCAGGACAATACGCTCAAACATCCGACTTATCTTCAAAACAATCAGGTCATCACCTTTTCCATCGATCAACTGGGCGGCAACAAAGTCGCAGGTGTCCGCATCTCCACGCCAGAGCACTTCGCCACGATCGCCATGGGCCTGATGTACCCGATTGTCTATACACAGTTGCCGGCACAGCCGAAGCTGACAGACGCCCAGATCAAGCAAGCCGCCATCGCTTATGAGAAAGAAAATTTCGACTTGCTGAACGTCGCTCGGCTGCGCGCCAAATTGCCTGTCCTGACCTGGGACGAGCAGGTCGCGGCTGTCGCCAGGGCGCACAGCAACGACATGGCGCAGCACAACTACTTCAGCCACACCTCGCCGACGACGGGAAGCCCGTTTGACCGCCTGAAAAAAGCAGGCATCCGCTACAGCTACGCGGGCGAAAACATCGCCTACGGCCAACTGGACGGCATTGAAGTCCACATGGGCTGGATGAACTCCTCCGGCCATCGGCAAAATCTTTTGAATCAAAACTTCAAACAGTTGGGCGTCGGTGTCGTCATCAAAGACGGCCGCCCGTTCTACACGCAAAACTTCGTCTCGAAGTAAGCGCTCGCGAAAAAAGACACGCCAGCACAATCGCTTGGCGTGTCTTTTGTTGCTCTAACGAAGACTTCTTGCCTCATCCACGGACAGAGTCGAAGTTACTGCTGCGCAGCCGCATTCGTAGCAGGAGTTGGCGGCGGAACCTGCCCCTCTTCGGAAAAAAACGGGATGATGACCAGACTGAGAACGAAAAACAAAATCCAGACGATCCCCCGCTTGAATATGCACGGAGTCAGCATCGGGTCAACCCCTTCCAAAAAAACAATTCTTCTATAGTAATACGCTTCCCTCCCCTGCGCCCGTTTATGCTTTTTTACGAAGAAAACTTACAGTTCAGCAAAAATAATTGGGAAACCCCGGCAGCACAAAAAGCCATCCTCCACACATGCAGAGAATGGCTTCGTTTTTGGCATCCATCAGCCTTGTTTTTGCAATGGCAGCAGATAGCCCTCTGCCTGGGACTTGCTGTTTCGGGCAAACAGGCAGGCGGCGGCGAAGACCACGAGAAGCGCCCCCATCAGCCAAAACATCGTCCACGGCTCCCACAGCTCCATGAGCACGCCGTTGACGTTTGGCGCGAGAATGCTCGCGATCCCGAAGTTGATGCCCGCAATAATTCCCGCAGTCGGCACCATGGCGGCAGGCAAAATATCGGCCGAATAGGCCAGACCGAGCGAGTAAAACGATCCGACTGCCGCCCCGGCAAGCGCGAGCAGCAGCATCATCAGCCAGACGTTTTCCCCGGCCAGCGGGAACAGGAAAAAGGCAATCCCCCCGACAAGCGCACAGGCGAGCATCACTTGCCTGCGCCCGATCCGGTCGCTCAGCGTCCCGAGCGGCATTTGCAAAATAATGCTGCCGACTACAAACGACGGCAAAATCAGGGAAACCCACTCCAGCGACAAGCCTGTGCGCAACGCGTAGACCGGAAAGCTGCCGTTCAAAGACGTCTCCATGAACCCGTATAAAAAGGAAGGAATCAGCGACAGCCAGCCGATGCGCAGCACGGTGGCGTATTTGTTTTGTTTCTTTTCCGTTTGCTTGAGCTGTTCGGGATATTCGTTTTTAATCCGCGACAAAAGCACAAAAGCTACGGCGTACAAAAAAAGCAAGACGCCAAACGGCACCCACAGCCCGAGCGGCAACAAATTCAAGCCAAGCGGCCCGATGCTGAAGCCGACGCCATACGCCAGCCCGTACAGGGACAGGTCGCGTCCCCGCGTTTGCGGCGCGGCGATTTTCGTCACCCACATCTGGCTGGAGTAGTGCAGGCTGGAATCGCCAATCCCCATCAGCATGCGCAACACAAACCAGACAGCCAGGTGGCTGAACAGCGGGATGAGGGCAGTCGCAATCGTGAGCAGCAGCATTCCCCACAAAATCGTGGAACGGTAGCCGATCCGCCTCAGCGGAATTTCCAGCAAAGGCGAGACGAGCACCATCCCCACGTACAGAGCGGCGGCGTTCAGCCCGTTCATGACCGACGACACGCCCTGCTTTTCCAACAGCACAGCCAAAAGCGGAATGCTCAAGCCTTGGCTCAAGCCCGAGATGGCTACCACCAGGATCAACACCCAGAAGGTGTATCTCGACGAAGACATGGTGTTGAAGCTCCTTTCCCCTAAATCCTCTGTAAACCTCTATCCATTCACTTTAACAGAAAGACTCCCTTGTTGAAGCTGGTACATTTTTTGATACAGTCCATCCTGTGCCATCAGCTCGTCATGCGTTCCCCGCTCCACGATTTCCCCGCGGGACAATACGAGAATCTGGTCCGCGTGCTGGATCGTCGACAGCCGATGGGCAATGATAAACGTCGTCCGCCCGCGCGACAGGACGTGCAGCGCTTCCTGGATCGCCAGCTCGGTTTCGCTGTCGATGCTCGCCGTCGCTTCGTCGAGAATCAAAATCGCCGGATCGGCCACAAGCGCCCGGGCAAACGAAATGAGCTGCCGCTGTCCCGCAGACAACGTCATGCCGCGCTCGACAACCGGCTCGTCGTACCCTTGCGGCAGGCGCGTAATAAATTCGTCGGCCCGCACTGCCTTGGCGGCCTGCACGACTTTTTCATCGGAAATCGCGTCGTTGTACATGCGAATGTTGAAGCCGATGCTGCCCGTAAACAAAAACGGGTCTTGCAGCACCAGCCCGATATGACTGCGCAGCGATTGCGTGTCGATCTTGCGCATGTTCTTGCCGTCGATCAGGATGCGCCCTTTTGTCACCGGATAAAAGCCGAGCAAGAGGTTCATCAGCGAGCTTTTCCCTGATCCGGTATGGCCGACGAGCGCGATCGTCTGGCCCGGCTTCGCGGTGAACGAAACGTTTTTCAGCACGTACTCATCTTCGTTGTAAGCAAACGACACCTGGTCGAACACCACTTCCCCGCGCGGCCGCGCGATTGGCGTCCCCGCTGTTTGCGATTCGGCCGCCGTGTCCAAAATATCGAAGACGCGTGTGGCCGAGATCGTCGCCTGCTGCATTTGCGACAGGCGGTTCATAATCATGTTGATCGGCTCGAAAAAGCGACCCATGTAGTCTACGAAGGCAAACAGCGCCCCGAACGAAATGACGCTGTGAAACGACGCGGAGCCGTAGTACCAGATAATCAAGGTCAGGGCGATTTTCCAGATCAGGTCGACAGCGGGCCGCAGCAGGAGCGACTCCAGGTTGATTTCCTTCATCCGCACCTTGAAGTAGCTTTCGTTCACCTGCGCAAACTCTTTTTGCACGCCTTCCTCGCGGCGAAACGCCTGGACAATCGCCATGTTTTGAATCATCTCGTTGATCGTCGCGTTCATGTCGCCGAGCTTCGCCCGAATCACCGCGTAGTAGCGGGAGCTGTACTTTTGATAGACGTAGACCAAGAGCGCGAGCAGCGGCACAGTCAGACAGCAGAACAGGGCCAGTTGCGGCTGGAGCACGAACAGCGCGATCAAGATTCCGAGCAAATAAATGCCGTTTTGCACAAACGTGGCAAGCACGCTCACGTACAGCTCGCGAATCGCCTCGGTGTCGTTGCTCACGCGGGAGACGAGCGAGCCAACCGGCGTCTTGTCAAAAAAGGAGACCGGGAGCTTCTGCAAATGCACGAACAGCTTCATCCGCATCTGTTGAATGATGCGCTGGGCGATCGTTTGCAGCCACAAAATCTGAATGTAGTTGAAGCACGCCGACAGCAAAATCAGCGCTCCGTACCCGACCGACAGCCAGATGATCGGCTGCACGTCGTTTTGGTACATCGCCAAAACTTCTTCGCCCGTCAGCCGGATTCCTGTCGGAGCCGCACTCGTCCCCGCCGCATCGCCAGCCGTCACCGCAAAGCGCTCCCGGCCATTTTCCGGTTCGATGGGCGTGAACTGCTTCTCGCCATTTTGCTCGATTTTTCCCTCGATCAAGTAATACGTCGTGCCTGCCGCAACTACGGTCGCTTCGCTCGCCTGGATGCTGCCGGGTGTCAAGCCCGCATCGGCCAGCGCATCCTCCCGTATATAGTAGCGATCGTTTATCGCAACCACCAGGTCCTCGGGCACCTGCGGCTTTTGTTCAAACTCGTACCAGGGCTTCTGGATGGCGAGGATGTGATTGTCGATCATCGCCTTGGCCAGAAATGGTCCCGCCAGCTCCGCACTCGTCCCGAGCAGAAGCAGGATCAGCGCTCCCCCTATTTGCTTTTGAAACGGCCGCGCAAATGCGGCCAGCCGCTTCCATACGTGTTCTTTCCCCACGAAACGCTCTCCCTCCCTCTTCACGGCTTAGCCGGCAACATCCCGCTCCATTTGCTGTCTGCGATACTGCTCCGCATACCAGCCGTTTTGCTGCATCAGCTCATCATGTGTTCCCCGCTCGACAATCCGGCCTTCGTCCAGCACGAGAATCAGCTCGGCGTGTTGCACGGCAGACAGGCGGTGAGCGGTAATAATCGTCGTTTTGGCGGCGCGCTCCTCGCGCAAATGACGCAAAATCGCCTCTTCCGTCCGGGCGTCGACCGCCGACAACGAATCATCGAGAATGAGGATGCCTGCATCGAGCAGCAAAGCCCGGGCAATCGAAATCCGCTGCTTTTGCCCGCCGGAGAGGGTCACGCCCTTTTCGCCCACCATCGTTTGCAGGCCATCGCGGAACTGGGCCAGATCATTGCTCATTTCCGCCAGCTTGAGCGCGTGCAGTACCTCCGCCTCTGTCGCTTGCGGCCGGCCAAACGCTACATTTTCCGCAATCGTCCGCGAGAACAGCAAATGCTCCTGCGGCACATAGGCGATTTTTTCCCGCAGCGCTGCAAATGACAGTTTTTCAATCGGCACTCCGCCGACAAACAGCGACTGCTCCTTCAACTCGTATTGATGCAACAGGGCGCGGCACAGCGTCGACTTCCCGCTCCCCGTCCGCCCGACAATGCCCAGCGTCTCGCCTGCCCCGAGCGAAAAGGTGATGTCAGTGAGCGCAGGCTTTTCACTGCCCGGGTAGGCAAAAGAAAACTGGCGAGCTTCTACCGTATTCGGCGTCTCGGCCGTCACCGGGTGGGCGACTTCCTTCACATCCGGCTGTTCCACCAACAGCTCGGAGAGGCGCTTGTGGGACGCTCCGCCGCGCTGCAGCACGTTGACCAGCCAGCCAAAGGCGAACATCGGCCAGATCAAAAGCCCGAGGTACAGGTTAAAAGCGACCAGATCGCCCAAAGAAATCGCGCTCGTAAAGACGAGGTATGTTCCATAGCCAAGCCCGATCAGGAAGCTGAAGCCGATAATGATCGCAATCGTCGGCTCGAACAGCGCGTCGATCCGCGATACGCTCACGTTGCGCTCCAGCGTTTTTTCACTGACCCGGCGATAGGCTTCAATGTCTTCCTTTTCCTGCACAAACGCACGCAGCACACGCACGCCGGAAACCGATTGCTGCACGTGGTCGTTCATCTCGCCAAACGCTTCCTGGGCGAGATAAAAGCGCTCGTGCAGCAGTCTGCCGTAGTAGGCGGTCGACCAGGCCAAAAAAGGCATCGGGATCAGCGCCGCCAACGTCAGCTTCCAATCGATGACCGTCACCATGACCCCGAGCGTCAACAGCGTCATGAACAGCGAATCGACCAGCGTGAGCACGCCTGTACTCGCCGTTTGCTCGATCGCCGGAATGTCGTTGGTCGCGACAGCCATCAGATCGCCGCTGCGCTTGCGATGGTAAAACGACGGCGTCATCCGCGTCAGGTGCGCAAACAGACGCTCGCGCAAAGTCCGCTCCAAAATCAGCGCACCGCCGTTGAGCAAGTGCCGCCAGGCAAAACGCATCGCGTACAGCCCGACACCAAGCGAGAGCAGGATCGCAACCGTCCTGGTCAAATCCTGCGTCGTCAAAGAGCTGTTGCGCATCGCATCGACCGTCTCTCCGATCAGACGAGGCGGCCAAAGCATCAGGACGTCGATGAGAAATAAAAACAAGATACCGATTGTGTACCGTTTCCAGTGCGCGCGAAAAAACCACGATAGCTCCTTGAGTGTATGCAAGCAGATCCCCCTCTCATGATGTAGCCTTGTATGGAACTCAATTGCAGCCAGCGCTTTTCTCCTGGGCAACTGCACCTTTCCAGCGAATGGACAAACCCGGCTGCGCCAAACCAAACCATGGGCGAAACCGTAATTGTACTAATATATAAAAAAGGCGCGCGCATCACGCACCCCTTCTTGCTTCCTTCATCGTAATTTACTGAATTTTCTTTGTCAATCCAACTTTTTCAGCTACGTCTTGCCAGCCATTCTTCCTTCAACATGCTGTACACGGCATGGTCGACAAAATGGTCGTACAGAAACTCGTTGCGGCGCAGGATTCCTTCCAGTTGAAAGCCCAGCCGCTCCGGGATCGCTCTGCTCCTGTAATTTTCCGTCGCCGCCTGAATCGTGACCTTTTCCAGCCCCCACGAGCCGAAAATAAGCTGGTCCATGTACGCCGCCACTGCCCCGGTCATCAGTCCCTTGCCCTGGAACTGGGCGCCGAGCCAATAGCCGATCGCCGTTTTCTTGTTGATCCAGTCAATATTGTGCACGCCCAGCGTTCCGGCCAGCCGTCCGTTGTGCCAGATTCCGTAGTGAATGCCCTGATTGTCGTTATGCTGCTGGATCGTTCGCTGGATAAAATGGCTCGTATCCTCGACACGCTTCGTAAAATTCAGCCAAGGCAGCCATTCCTTCAGGTAGGGTCTGTTGGTGTCCGTGAGCCAGAACATTTCGGCGGCATCGGACAGCTCAAGCTGTTTGAGAAACGTCTCCTCATTAATCGGTATCCTTCTCATGCAAAAGCCCTCCTTTATTATGTAGATGCAGCGACTAAAGACTGGCAAACGACTGCTTACGCTCGATTATGCGACCGGAGCCATTGTTTGGCAAGCGGCAGGGACGCTTCTTGCGCAAAAAGCGCCCGCCAGCGAACTGGCAGACGCTCATGAGCGTGATTATTGTTTGCTTTTCGCAATCTCTTCCGGTTTGAAAATGCCCGTCTCGGTGACAATCGCCGTAATGTATTGGGCAGGCGTCACATCGAACGCCGGATTGTACACTTTGATGTCGTCAGGTGCTACCTGTTTGCCCAGGCCGTGCGTGATCTCCTCGGCCGGACGCTCCTCAATCGGAATGTCCGCGCCTGTCGGTGTTGCCAGGTCGACTGAGGACAGAGGAGCTGCCACGTAAAAAGGAATGCCGTGCGCCTTTGCCAAAACCGCTACCCCGTAGGTGCCGATCTTGTTGGCGACATCGCCGTTGGCCGCCACGCGGTCCGTTCCGACGACGACCGCCTGCACTTTGCCCTGCGACATCACCATCGCCGCCATGTTGTCGCAGATCAGCGTGACGTCGATGCCCGCCTGCTGCAATTCATACGCGGTCAGGCGAGCGCCTTGCAAGACGGGACGCGTCTCGTCTGCATATACTTTCAGATTCCAGCCGCGTTCCTTGGCCAAATAAAAGGGAGCCGTAGCCGTTCCGTACGCTGCCGTCGCCAGCGCCCCCGGATTACAGTGCGTGAGAACGCCCATGCCGTCTTGCAGCAGCGTGAGCAGATGCTCTCCGATCGTCCGGCACACCTCGGCGTCTTCCTTTTGAATCGCCAGCGCTTCGTCAAGCACAGCGGCTTTCAGCTCTGCGATTGGCAGGGCAGCGTCTTTTTTCACGCGCGCCTTGATCCGGTCGAGCGCCCAGAACAGGTTGACAGCGGTAGGGCGGGATGTGCCCAGGTAGTCTGCCTGGCGGTTCAACTCCTGCCAAAACGCTTCGTACGTCTGTGCCTCGCTGCCGCGAATCCCCAGGTACAGTCCATATGCTGCGGCCATGCCGATTGCCGGCGCGCCGCGCACTTCCAGGCGGCGAATGGAGCCCCATACTTCTTCTGCGGTCGTCAGCCGCAAGTAAATCGTCTCTACTGGCAAACGCGTCTGGTCAAGCAAGACGAGCGCGTCGTCTTCCCACTTGACTGGCGTTGTTTGTGTACTGGTTGTCATACTGTCGTTGCCTCCTGATAGTAGCGTGCGGTTACCTGGCGGACGATGTCCGTGATGTCTGTCGATTCGTCGACGTTGCTGCGGCCGAGAATCAGCGCTTCTCCGATCGCCAGCGCCAGTCGCTCGGCTTCTGCCCGTTTTTCATCGTCTGCGATGGTGTTCAGATCAGCCACTCCCGCAAGCCCGATCACGCGGCGCAAAATTTTGCAGCCGGCATAGCCCGCCGTGTCCTGAATCAGTCGCTTCACGTAGCTTTGCCACAAGCCTTCGACGTGAGCGCTGCGCTCTTTTGCCTGTTTGTGCCAGAGCTGAACGAACTGGGAAACGAATTCGTTCCAGACATCTTCCACCGTTTCCAGTAAGTATTCGCGGTACGAGTCGCGTTCTCCTGGGTCTTCTTGCAATCCGTGTTGACCTGCGTAGTTGAGCAGCAGGTTGGCGATGACCGCGCCGATGTCAAAGCCGATTGGCCCGTAGTAGGCAAATTCCGGGTCGATCGCTTTCAGGCTCGTCTCGGTGATGAAAATGCTGCCCGTGTGCAAGTCGCCGTGCAGCAGCGCTTCTGCGCGCGTGAGGAAGTCGTATTTCAGCTTGGCGATCTCCAGCTTGAGCGGCTTGTTGTTCCAGATCGCTTCCACTTCCCGGCGAATCAGCGGGTTGAAGTCGTTGGTCGGCGCATTTTCGTACGGATCGGTAAAGACGAGATCTTCTGTGATTTTGCACAATTCCGGATTTATGAATGTTCCGACGAGCGCTTTTTTGTCGTACGGATGCGCGCCCAAATCCGATGTGTAGAACAAGGTGTGCGCGAGAAAACGGCCGATCTGCTTCGGAAAAAGCGGATAGCGCTTGCCCTCAATCAAGCCTTTGCGCATGATGATGTGGTCGCCTACGTTTTCCATCACCGTCAGGGCCAGCTCCTGATCGAAGTGGTACACTTCCGGCACCAGGTCCGGTACGTATTTGTGCTGGATGCGAAGCGCTTCGCTCTCGATCCGGGCGCGGTCGATGGTCAGCGGCCACGACTCGCCCACGACTCTCGCAAACGGCAGCGCCTGCTTCACGATCACTTTTTTTCCGGTAGCCGACTCCTGAATATCGAACACCAGATTCAGGTTCCCGTCCCCGATTTCGCGGCTGGTCAGCTCGGCCCCCTCTGTAAACAGACCCGGCAAGCCTTTTACGTACTCTACTGCTTCCTGTTCAGTCAATGCGCGGTATGCCATGATTGATTACTCCCCTCGTTAAGTAGTTTCTCTCTATCTGTAGCGGACTGGTCATATCCCCCAGCCTTGCGGTCAAACGGTGTCATGCGGCCATCGGCGTTCGTGCTGTGACATACAAAAAGACCTCTTTTCCGAAGAAAAGAGGTCGCTGTCGTCACGTACAAATAACGTGTCATGTCCCCCTTATCTTCCAGACCACTTTTGTTTCTGCAGGAATTAGCACCGTGCACGTCGCTTTTTGCTTCAATCGCTGCTCGCGTTGAAATCGCGTCGTGTCGGTTGCCGGGTATCATCGGGCCAGTCCCTCCACCTTCTCTGGATAAGGTATCCAAACGTATGCGGTTTTGATTTAGTTTGAATCATACAACCTGCGGTTCCACGATGTCAACACTCTTTTTTTGCAAAAACGGCTCGCCTTCTACCAGCTATTCTGCGTCCCCGAGGCGGCGGGGCGCTCCCAGTTCCACCAGTCGATTTTGCCGACAAACGCGGCGGTAATCGACTTTTCCTCCTTGAGCCTGAGCAGCTCCTTCGTCGGCCCGGTCAGGACGGCGCCGTAGATGCGCACGCCTTTTTCCTGCAAATAGCGATAGCGCTCCTCGAGTTGCGGATTGCCGCCCGAAAGCAGCGCGTAGCCCATGTCGCGCGCCAAGCTTTTTTGCTCGGTCAAATACTTCATCTCGCCCATGAAGGCGGCCATTCGCCGCTCGCCTTCTCCGTTCACCTGAATCGGCGCGGTTCCGTAATCCAGCTCCCGCTCGGCAAAGCCCCAGACCTCCCCCGGGCCGAGTAGCAGATTGCCGGCTTCCCCGTCAACTTGTTTCACCTCCACGCCAGTGTCGACGGCAAACCAGACCGTCTCCTGGTTGTAGCTGCTGACATGGCGGGAAACCAGCTCGACATACTGCTCATACGTCAGGAAGCTGTCAAACGAGATCGCCAGTTGGGAAACCGTTCCTTCCGGCAGCTTTTCCAGCGTCGTCCAGGCAGGCGTGCGCAAAAAGGACGTGTCTTCTTCCGGTTCTCCGGCCGATAGCGGGTAGCGGAAAAACAGCTTTTGCTCCCGGACGCCCCCTGTCCACTCCGGTCTGGCGCTCACGTTCCACAGCACATTCGTGCTCCGAAAGCGGCCAGCGCTTTTGGCCTCGTTGCCAACCTGCTCTCGCAGCTCCATGTCGATGCTGCCGTACAACAGCCCCACCTGCGAGCCGCTGCTGCCCACGCTCACGCCAGGCTGGGTAAAATTGACCATGTCCCGTGCCACCCGGAACAAATCGTCATGCATCAGCCTTCCCACCCAGCCGTTTACGAACAGCAAGAGCACACCCGCGAGGCAAGGAATCGCGAAGGCATAGAAGGAGGTCGTCAGCCTGTTTTTCCACTTTCCCCGGCGGACGATCGCCCGCTGTCTTGCTTCCGAAAGCCCTGGCGCAACCTCCTGCTTGCCGTCTGTCCCTTGTTCTTCCCCGAGCAATAGCCGTTCCAGCCGCTTCCCGTACTCTTCGTCGTCCGCCAGTTCCTCGCCCAGCCGTTTCGCTTCCTCGCCCGTCAAATCCCCTCTCAGGTAAGCAAGCAGTTTTTGCTCGCGGTCATCCCCGTTTTGGTTCGTCATAGCCCTTCCTCCTTCCACAGTTGCCGCATCTTTTGCCGTCCCCGAAACAGGGAGCGCTTAACATCCGCCAGTTCGATTCCCAGCACCTCCGCCATTTCCGCGTAGGAAAACTGCATCGCCGACAGCAAAATCACCTGTCGCTGCTTTTCCGGCAGCCGCTCCAAACAGGCGGATGCCGCCTCCCACAACTCCTGGTTCACGAGCTGGTCAGCGGGATCGACGGCGGAAGCATCCAGTCGTTCCGGCACGCTCCCGACGTAATCGACTGGCCGCCGCTTCTGTTTGCGATGCCAGTCCACGAAGGCGTGGTAGGCCACCTTGAACAGCCACGGCCGCACTTTTTCCCCGCGATAGTCATCCAGGGAGGCATACGCGCGAAAAAAAGTCTCCTGCGTCAAGTCTTCCGCCTGCCTCCGATCGCGTGTGAGCCGGAAAAGATAGCGGTATATATCGTTTACGTGCAACTGGTACACGTCCTCCAAGCCTACTTTCCCAATGCCTCCACACCCTTTCATCCGATACCACGCACGCTGAGTAAAAAAGTTTCACTTGCTGCCTCCTTTTCCCTGTGAGCAGATGCACATTCTCGGAAAAACAAAGATTGACTAGCGGAACGAGAAGGCATATCATGGGTGTATCGCACACGGATAGATGACGTGTGAACCACATAAACTCTTATCGCGAGCTGGCTGAGGGACTGGCCCTATGATGCCCGGCAACCGGCGCTATTTTTTTGCGTTCGACAAAAATAGCGAAACGGTGCTAATTCCAACGGATAAGAGTCGGAGCTGTTTGTTCCGGCTACTGACCCGAGAGATGAGAGGAGACGAGACGTTTTCATAGTCGACAACCGCCTCCCCGCTCAAGTGGGGAGGCTTTTTTGCATGATTACATGTTTCGAAACGACCACGACAGCTTTTGAAGCTGCCAAGGAGGACTAGCATGAGTGAGCAACGCATCCTCGTCACCTATTTGACACAAGCCAAAGACTTGAACAAAAAAGCCGCTGCCATCGCAGTCGGCATGACGGTCGGCTCCTGGACGGACTTGCCCGCTACCAAGCAAGCGGAGCTGGCGCCGTACCTAGGCGAAGCCGTCAGCGCCACTCCGCTGGAAACATTGGAAAACGGGGATGTGCGCGGGCTGATTACCGTCAGCTACCCGACCCGCAACTTCACCAGCGACATTCCTTCGCTCTTGACCGGAATTTTCGGAAAGCTCTCGATGGACGGAAAAATCAAGCTGGTCGACATCGCTTTTCCCGACTCGTTCCTCCAGGCTTTTCCCGGACCGAAGTTCGGCATAGACGGACTGCGCGGACGACTGGACGCCCAAAACCGTCCGCTCCTGATGAGCATTTTCAAATCTTGCCTCGGCCTGCCGTTCGACGATCTGAAAACGCAATTTAAAGCACAGGCGCAGGGCGGCGTCGATTTGGTCAAAGATGACGAAATTTTCTTCGCGGACGACCGCGCACCGTTTTTGGAGCGCATCCAGGCGTTCAAACAGATCGCCCTGGAGACCGAAGCCGAGACAGGCAAGCCTGTCCTCTACGCCGCCAACCTGACCGGGCCGATCAACGAGCTGAACGAAAAGGCAAAACGCGCGGTCGAAGCGGGCGCCGACTGCCTGCTGTTCAACGTGCTGGCCTTCGGCTTCGATGCCCTGCACCGCCTGGCAGCCGATCCGGATGTCAACGTCCCGATCATGGCGCACCCGGCGCTCGCAGGCGCGTACTATCCGTCGCCTGACTACGGCATCGCCACGCCGCTTCTGCTCGGCACCTTGATGCGGATCGCCGGAGCAGACCTGGTGCTGTTCCCGTCTCCGTACGGCAACGTGGCGCTGGACAAGACAGAAGCGCTGCAACTCGCCCACAACTTGACGACGCCGCTGGAGGGCGTGCGCCGCTCGTTCCCGGTTCCGTCCGCAGGCATTCATCCCGGACTCGTGCCGCAGTTGTATCAGGACTTCGGTCTCGACCAAATCGTCAACGCGGGCGGCGGCATTCACGGCCACCCCGGCGGCGCGACGGCCGGAGCGAAAGCTTTTGTCGACGCAATCGCTGCCGTCACTGCCGGGCGCAGCCTGGAAGAAGCCGCTGCCGGATCGCCTGAGCTTGCCATCGCCCTGGAAAAGTGGGGTGGCGCACGATGAGCAAAAAGCTCGTGCTGTTCTGCGATTTCGACGGAACGATTACGGAAAAAGACAACATCGTCGCGATTGTGAAAAAGTTCGCTCCCCCCGAATGGGAAGCACTCACCAAACAAATTCTTTCGCAACAAATAAGCGTACAGGAAGGCGTCGGCAAGCTGTTTCAGTTGCTCCCTTCTTCCTTGCGCCAGGATATTGTAGACTACATCGTCCAGGAGGCTACGATTCGCCCCGGCTTCGCTGACTTCGTCCGCTTTTGCCGCGAGGAAGGCATCGAGCTTTTGATTACGAGCGGCGGCATCGACTTTTTCGTCCAGCCGATTCTCGCTCCGTTTGACCTTAGCGGTGTCCCGATCTACTGCAACGGCAGCGACTTCTCCGGCGAGAACATCACGATCACGTGGCCGCACTCCTGCGACGAGCACTGCACGAACGGCTGCGGCATGTGCAAGACGACCATCATTCGCCGCTACGACCCTGCCACTCACTATCGCGTCGTCATTGGCGATTCGATCACGGACCTGGCTGGCGCAAAGATCGCCGACTACGTCATCGCCCGCTCCTTCCTCGCCGAGAAGGCACAGGAGCTTGCGCTGCCGCACAGCACATTCGCGACCTTCCACGACGTGATTGGCACGCTGACCGAACTGAAACAGGAGGTTGTCTAATCCATGACCGCAACACTCGAACAACGTCTGGACGCTTTTCGCCGTCTGGACGACGCCAAGCTGACATTTGCCCGCCGGGACTGGTTTCCCGGTACCAGCGGCAATCTCTCGATCAAAATCCAGAACGAGCCGCTGCAATTTGCCGTAACCGCAAGCGGCAAAGACAAGACCAAGCTGTCGCCGGAAGACTACCTCGTAGTCGATCGAGATTCCCGCCCTGTAGACGCGACTTCGCTCAAGCCGTCCGCAGAGACGTTGATCCACGCCGTCGTCTATCAAAAGTTCCCGCAGGCAGGTGCCTGCTTCCACGTCCATACCGTCTGGAACAACCTCATCTCCGAGCTGTACTTCGGCCAGCGCGCCTTCTCCATCCAGGGGCAAGAGCTGATTAAAGGCTTGGGCATTTGGGAGGAAAACGCGCGTATCACTGTTCCGATTGTTGAGAACTTTGCCGATATTCCGACCCTGGCCGCCGCGATTGAAAAAGTCATCACCCCGGAAATTCCGGGCGTGCTCATCCGCAACCACGGCATTTACGCCTGGGGCGGCAACGACTTTGAAGCGAAGCGCCACCTGGAAGCATTTGAATTTCTGTTCGAGTACCACGCCCGCTGGCTGCAACTGCGCCAAGCCGTCGTGTCCACTACAACCAATTAACCAAGGAGGCAAACAAGATGGCACAAATTCGTTTCCACGACACTAACGAGTACATTTCCGCACCGGAGGAAGTCATTTCCTTCCTGGACAGCCAAGAGATCATTTACGAAAAATGGGGCGTAGACCGCCTCGATCCCAAGCACCGCGACAACTACAGCCCGACAGAGGAAGAAAAACAGGAGATTCTCGCCGCCTTCAAGCCGGAGATCGACGCGATCAGCGAGCGCCGCGGCTACCTGACTGCCGACATCATCGTCCTCTCTGACAAAACCCCTAACCTCGATGAGCTGCTCGTGAAATTCAAGAACGAGCATCATCACACCGACGACGAGTGCCGCTTCTGCGTAGACGGCCACGGCATTTTCGCGATCAAGGGCAAAGACGGGCGCTACTTCGACGTCGAGCTTGAGCCAGGCGACCTGATCTCCGTACCGCCGAACTTCCGCCACTACTTCACCTTGATGGACGACCGCAAAATCAAGGCAATCCGCCTGTTCGTCACTCCTGCAGGCTGGGAGGCTATCTACTGATACGTATCGCAAAAACAAACAAGCACCTTGGACCATAGCCTTGGCGACAAGGTGCTTTTCCTTTTTCCTGCTATTTACTCACTTAATGACGCCATCGCCTATAATCGACACCTCCGGCACAATACGGACATCGGCTCTGGCAAATGCCGCCGGCCAATCTTCCTGTACCTTTTTCCACTCCTCGTACTCATACGCACGGGCGTACACGCCAAAGCCAAACGGGTCTGTTCCACTCTCCTGGCACTTTGTGACCAGATTTGCGAACTCTTTGCGCAGTTCCTCGCTAATCATTTGCTCCATTTTCCTGTAGTCTTGTTCCATGTCGAACAAAAACAGCCTTTCGGTGATGGAAATGCGAATTTTCATTTTTACGTCGAATTGAAACCGATTGTTACGGTAGCTTGTTTTCACGGAGCGATTGACGCCATTCACCAAAAAACTGAGCCGATCCCTCGCTATGTGATTGCTGCCACCGTTTACGGGAAGCGGAAGCGTCAAGGATGTCTCTCCCTGCTTTTGATTACGGAGCATCTGCAACAGCATCGTATCTCTTGGCTCGAGCAGCGCAGCGTACTTGCCGCCCTTGTTTAGCAGTGCCGTCCCCAATACTTTAACAGAGCGTCCTGAGTTGATTTCAGCGAGTAACGGTGTGCCTCCTTTTTCAAACATTTGTCGATGAAATTCCTGTAACCTTGTTGTTACTGTCAAATTCCTTTGGCTTGCCTTATCGAGCAGCCTGGTTAGGTGAAGCGGAAGCCGCGGCTTATCCGTCGGATTAAAATTGAACAGCTCCTTGACCGGCCCGTCGCAAACGATCACTCGCGCATTCACCGTAAATCGCGCATCGCGAAACATCACATCCATAATGGGAAACCAATCGGGATGTTCCAACAGTTTTTTCCCGATAACGAACACCTGTATTTTGCCTGATAACGAAAGGCCCGTCACCAGCCCGTCAAACCGTCCTCTTGCCTGACGGAGCGATTCTATCTTGACTCCGTACTCCTCTTCCTTATCCTTGGCTTCCTTGCTGAACACCGGACTCGATAAATAGACGAGAAGCTGATCTTTTTCATTCAGATCTATCCCTGTCATCAGGGTGATCGTCGCGTCTTCCAGATCAATCCGATCCACACACCCCGTCAGCAGGGAGACTACACACAAAATCAATAGAACGTGTACGTATCTTTTTATAACCTTCACTCCTTCACTGACCTACGCAGCAGCCAGATCGGCACAAAAGCCAGAACGGGCAGCGCGTATCCGAATAGCAAACCGCCAGTGCTCCACCACTGCTTCCATTTGAGTAAATCCATGAACGTAGGCGTATACAGCCAAAGCAGTAAAATAACCAACAGCAAAGCGATGCCTAAATGCTTGCGATGATCTGCTGCACCGAACAATTGACTTGACGAGAAGACTGAAAAATACAGATAAGGGAAGCTGGTTGTAGACAAATAAAATAAATAGAAAGCGAGAAAGATAATATCCATTCGTTCCAAAAATCGATACTCAATCACCTTCCATAAATTCAATGTTGGCCACGTATATTGTAGAATTTCATCAGGGTTGAAAAACACGAAACTGAACAAGGTGATATTCATAAAAATCAGCATGGACAACGTATTGGCCACAACGATACCAAGGACTGCATACTGCTTTTTCTGCAAAAAAGGATAGAGAAAAAAAGCCAGTTCAAATCCTAAAAAAGACAGAACCGTTGATTTTGTTCCCGCCAGAATCGGCCACCACCCTTCCTTGAAAATAGGGAGCAAATAAAGCCAGTTCGTTTTCGGCAAGACAGTGACCAAGACGATCGGCATCCACAGCGTCAGATAAAAGATCAGCTCGGCATACCGTCCAAGCACCCGCAAGCCGCCTTGGAGAACCATATAAGCCGGAATGGCCAGCAAAATAACTACCATGTAAATCGGTGTCTGACTAAGAATCCACGTATTGACGATGGCCGCAGTGTTGGCCATGACAGTGAAAGAGGCAAAACCGCAATAGACGGCGATTCCTGCAACACAGACTTTCCCCAGCCATTTACCCAAAAACAACGGCAGCAGATCGACAATCGTTTTGCCGGGATAGCGCTTCATGATGCCGATGATGACCAGGCTGACCGCCATAGCCGCGAACCAACCAATCAAAATTGAGAGCCATCCGTCCGTCCCTGCCACCTCGGCCAGCTCTCGCGGCATGGACAACACCCCGATCCCTACCTGCGCACCGTGAATCAAATAAATGTACTGGAAGACCGTCAGTTCATTGAAGGCATATTTTTTCATTCGCCATCTCCCCTTGGACGATTATCTCCCTGCCTTCTCGCTTGAATGGCCCTCGTACTGACTGGCCGATCCCGCATCGTCCAAAACGGCAAGCGGACAAAGAAATCTTTCCAGTCGCTGAAACGAGCGGGCGCGAGCGGACTTCCGTAGGGAACGCCAAGCGATTCCAACTGGATCAGATGGGCAATGAGGCCCATCAGCCCGACGATAATCCCGACGATACCGAACAAAGCAGCCAGCACCATCATGAGAAACCGGAGCAGTCTAACCGCAGACCCCATATCGTAATTCGGGATGATAAAGGAGGAGATCGCTGTAAACGCGACCACAATCACCATGATGTTGCTGACAATCCCCGCCTGAACTACTGCCTGTCCAATGACGATCCCCCCCACGATGCCTACCGTCTGTCCGATGGGCGTTGGCAGCCTGACCCCTGCTTCCCGCAGCATTTCCATAGTCAGCTCCATAAGCATCGCTTCGAGTAAAGGCGGAAAAGGCACTCTCTCTCTCGACTCTCCGACCGATAAAATCAAGTCGAGCGGAATCACCTCGTAGTTAAACGAGATCAGGGCGATGTAGAGAGCCGGAAGAAAGGTCGCGATGATAAAAGCCAGCCCCCGCAACAGACGAATAAACGACGAAACAAGCCAGCGCGTGCTGTAATCGTCCACGTTTTGAAAAAAGGAGGAAAAGGTGGCAGGGCCAATCAAGACGCTGGGAGAACGGTCTACCACGACGGCGATCTTGCCTTGCAAAATGTGCGAGGCCACCGAATCGGGCCGCTCCGTCATCATCAACTGCGGAAAAGGGGAAAACGGATTGTCCTCAATCAACTCTGCCAGCTCGCCTGTATTGAGAATCGAGTCGATCTTGATCTGCTTGATCCGGTCCTCCATTTCTTGCAAAACCTCCGGATGTGCGACATCTTGCAAAAATAGGATCGACACCCGGGTAGCTCCCCTGTCCCCTATCCAAAATTCCTTGATTTTCAACTCCCGATTAGGCAAGTAGCGGCGAATCAGGGCGATATTTTGCATCCCTGTCTCCACAAACCCCTGGTGGGCGCCCTTCAAAGACGCTTCCAGTTGCGGGTCCTCAATCGCCCGCTGCGGCCAGCCGTGCGTATCGAGAACGAACGCCTCGTTGCGCCCTTCTACAAACATGATACAGCTGCCGTCGAAAATCTCCTTTTCAACGGTGCGAAAATCGCGGGCAATCGAGACATCTCCTACCGACAGCAGGTCGAGAATTCCCGCTTTTCCCCGATCCCGCTGAGCCAGCATCGGCCGCAGCACATTGTTGTTGATGGAGTTTTTGTCCACAAGCCCAGTTAAATACACGATCGCTGCCGAACCTTCGAGCATACTGCTTTCAAACGTGCGAATCACCAGGTCAGGTGTCAGCGTGAATATGCGCTCCAGTTCGCTAATATTTTCGCCCAGGCTGTCGCTTATCGGGTGGGCATGGGACGGCTGAATTCTGTCTTTTGCCGACACCCGTTTCCTTCTCAGCCATCCTCTCATCGTCATCTCGAACCGTTCCCCATCCTCTGCTCAGTATGTTCTCTTAGCTTTCGTGGCAGCTTCCAAAAATATGCATGCAACCTTCGAAGGCACGCCTGTCCTGTCGCATAAATCGAGACGACCTGCAAATACTGACAAAAGAACTGGAACAGTCTGGCGGGAGAACTATGAAAAACGGACTAGCTTTTACTCAAATCGTAGCAATACTGATGCTGGCCAACGGCTTGATGAACCATGTCATCGTCATCCCCATGATGCTCGACTCTGCCAAGAGAGATTCGTGGATTTCCGTCCTTTTTGCCGGGGCTCTCTACCTGATCTGGACGTGCTTTCTTTACTTTATCTATCTGAGAACCGGGCGCGAACACCTTTTTGTTTGGTTGCAGAACCGATACGGCTTCTTCGTTTCCCGCCTGTTGGCGCTACTGACCTCTCTCTATTGCTTTATTATCGGGAAGATGACCATAACAGACACGGTCACCTGGATCAACCTGTCTTTTGCTCCCCAGACTCCGCTGACGGTTCACACTGTCCTCTTCGCCGCTTTGTGTCTCGTCAACGCTCTGTTCGGGATACGCTCCATTGCAATGACGTCGACGGTGTTGTTGCCAGTCGTCGTAGAGTTTTTCGTGATGTCCACGAATTTTCAGAACAAAGACTACCGCCTGCTTCTGCCGATCATGGAAAACGGGATGGCCCCGGTGCTCAAAGGCATGATGTACGCGGGAAGCGGCTTTGTGGAACTGCTCCTGTTTTTGTTTCTGAAGCATCATCTGAAAAGCAAAGTGCCTTACTATCAGTTTTTCTCGCTGGCGATGTCGCTGATTGACTTGACCTTGGGGCCGAACGATTGGCGCGATCGTCGAATTTGGCCCGGCGGAAGCCGCCAAGCTGCGCTACCCGGCCTATGAAGAGTGGCGGCTAGCCAATATCGGCATTTATATCGAGCATCTCGATTTTTTGAGCATTTACCAATGGTTCAGCGGGGCTTTCACCCGAATCGCGCTCGCCCATCTGCTGATCGTGGAAATCTGGATGATACCTGGCGGGCGAAAACGGATCTGGTGGCTGACCGGACTCTTTTTCCTTTCGTCGACGCTCTCGCTCCTGCCGCTCAGCGCCATCCAGTTTTACAGCTTGCTGGCCGCGCTCCGAGCTGCTCGGCTTGCGCTGGATGGACAAGCATGTAGTCCGTACGCTTTTGGAGGTAAAAAAGACAAACAGACGCTCGCCATGCTCGTGCTCGAAAAGCCAAAAGCAGCCATACGTCCGGTGCTCCGCGGCGAGAACGTCGTTTTTCAGGTGGATGTCGACATCTCCGGCTTTATTACCCAGCTTTTCCGCAAGGCCCTGTGCGGGAAATCGAAATCGAAACGGAAGCAGCCAAAAAAATCGAGGAAGAGATTCGCGGACTGTTTGAAAAAGGGCTGAAGCTGGGCGCAGACACTCTCCAGCTCGGGCACACGCTCTATCGCAAGCACCCGCATGAGTGGCACAGACTGCAAAAAAACAGCGCGCTCCCGCTTCGCCCCGACATGCTGGAGTCGGTAAACGTGCAGGTGCACATCAACGACGGCGGTATTTCCAAAGTGAAGCAAAAGCCTTGAGCCAAGCTTTTTGGCTGCGGGCAAAAGAAAAAGGAGCAAAGAATGACTCTTCGCTCCTTTTTTCTGTATGCGTGTCTGTGCGGTTTACACCACGTATCCGCCTGCTTCGATGACGCGATCGGCAATCGACCGTTTCAGCGCAACCGTATTGATCGGCGTACGGCGTGTCAGCTTTTTCAGGATCGAGAGGCGCAGGCGCAGCTCATCTCCTTCTTCCATGGCAGCGAGCGCTTCCTTCGCCCACGCTTCGATGCGATCAAACGCTTCATGCACATAGACCGCTGTCAACTCCAGCTTTTGCTGCTCCGCTTCCAGTCCGTTGGCCGCAATCGCTTTTTCCGTGCGCTTCACGATGCTGTCCATTGCGTACAGCTCGATCAGCATGTCGGCAGCGAACGCCAGCAGCTCCTGCTCCTTGGAAATCGCTTGCTGGTACTTCATCAGCGCGGAGCCTGCCACCATCAGGATGATTTTGCGCGTCATGCTGAGCAGGTGCTTCTCCACCGCAAGCGGCGCTTCCTCGATCTCCTCCGGGTAATAGCTCATCAGCTCGGCTTGCAGGCTCGTCGCTGCTTGCAGAAGCGGCAGCTCGCCCTTCATCGCCTTTTTCACCAACGTGTCCGGGATGAGCAGTCGGTTGATCTCGTTCGTGCCTTCAAAAATCCGGTTGATCCGCGAGTCGCGGTACATGTTTTCGATCTCGTACTCGGACATGAAGCCGTATCCGCCGTGGATTTGCACGCCTTCGTCCACGCAGTAGTCCAAAACTTCCGTAGCAAACACTTTGTTGATCGAGCATTCGATGGCGTAGTCGGCAATCGCCTTCGCGACTTCTGCGCCGTCATCCGCTTTTTCGCCCAGGCGGCCGAGCGCGGTGTCGAACAGGCCGACTGTCCGGTAGACGGAGCTTTCTGCGGCGTACGCTTTGATCGCCATGTTCGCCAGTTTGTTTTTAATCAAAGTGAAATTGGCGATTGGCGTTTTAAACTGCTTCCGCTCCTTCGCGTAGTTCGTCGCCAGCTCCAGCGCTTTTTTCGCGGAGCCGACTGCGCCGACTGCCAGCTTGTAACGGCCTACGTTCAGGATGTTGAAGGCGATGACGTGGCCTCTGCCCGGCTCGCCCAACAAGTTTTCCACAGGCACGGGCACATCCTGCAAAATGACGGTGCGAGTCGAGGAGCACTTGATGCCCATTTTCTTCTCTTCCGGTCCAAACGATACGCCAGGGAAGGTGCGCTCGACGATGAAGGCCGTGAATTTTTCCCCGTCGATTTTCGCATAGACGATAAACACGTCAGCAAAGCCTGCGTTGGTGATCCATTGCTTCTCTCCGTTGAGGATGTAATGCTTGCCGTCAGCAGAGAGAGTCGCTGTCGTTTTGGCTCCCAGCGCGTCGGAGCCGGAGCCTGGCTCTGTCAGGCAATAGGCCGCGATCCGTTTTCCGGACGCCAGATCAGGCAGATAGCGCTGCTTCTGATCTTCGTTTCCAAAGTACACGATCGGCAGAGAGCCGATGCCCACATGTGCGCCATAGCTCAGCGCGAAGCCGCGCGCAAGCGAAAACTTTTCGGTGACCAAAGCCGTGCTGACTTTATCCAGGCCAAGTCCTTCGTACTTCTCCGGCACATCGCCAGCCAACAGGCCAAGCTCCCCTGCTTCCTTCAGCAGACGGACGGAAATGTCGAAGTTGTGCTGCTCCAATTCTTCCAGATGCGGACGAACTTCGTTGACGACAAAGTCCTCCGTCGTTTTCGCGATCATTTTTTGCTCTTCGCTGTACTCCTCCGGCACGAACACGTCGTCTGCCGAACCTGCGTCAATCAAAAAGCTTCCACCACGGATCAATTCTTTCGTATCTGCCATGCTATCCCTCTCCTTTTATGAAAATGGACGTACGTGCTAGATCATTTCAAAAACGCCTGCGGCTCCCATGCCTCCACCGATACACATCGTCACGACGCCGTACTTGCCGCCTCTGCGCTTCATTTCATTCAACAGCGAGACGGTCAGCTTCGCGCCGCTGCAGCCGAGCGGATGGCCCAGGGCGATGGCGCCGCCGTTGACGTTTACTTTTTCCGGGTCCAGGCCGAGCTCGCGAATGACCGCAATCGACTGGGACGCGAACGCTTCGTTCAGCTCAAACAAATCGACGTCGTCCAGGCTGATCCCCGCCAGCTTCAACGCTTTCGGGATCGCGACGACCGGACCGATCCCCATGACATCCGGGTCCACCCCGCCAACGGTAAAGGAGCGGAACTTCGCGATAGGCGAAACGCCCAGCTCTGCCGCTTTGTCGGCTGACATGACGATCACCGCTGCCGCGCCATCGCTCGTTTGCGAGGAGTTCCCGGCCGTTACGCTGCCCTGCACGTGGAAGACCGGCTTCAGCTTGGCGAGCGCCTCCAGCGTCGTATCTGGGCGCGCGCCTTCGTCCTTGTCAAAAATGCGCTCGCGGATATGCACCTTTCCGGCTTCGTCTACCGTGTACTGCTTCACCGTCAGCGGAACGATTTCGTCCTGGAACTTGCCCGAGCTGATCGCCGCAACCGCGCGCTGATGGCTGCGCAGGGCGAACGCGTCCTGGTCTTCGCGGGTCACACGGTAGCGCCGCGCCACTTCCTCTGCCGTGTGCCCCATGCTCATGTACGCCTCAGGCTTCGTCTCCACCAGTGTCGGATTGAGCGCGACCTTGTGGCCGAGCATCGGCACGAGGCTCATGCTCTCCACTCCGCCTGCCACGACCACGTCCGAGCTGCCGACCATAATCTGTTGCGCGGCATAGGCAATCGTCTGCAAGCCGGAGGAGCAAAAACGGTTGATCGTAATGCCCGCTACGTTTGTCGGCAGTCCGGCGCGCAGTCCGATCAGCCGCGCCATATTCATGCCCTGCTCTGCTTCCGGCACCGCCGTCCCCATGATGACGTCCTCGATATCCGCCGGGTCCAGTTGCGGAACGCGGCGGAGCAAATCCGCTACGACGGCTGCCCCCATGTCGACGGGATGTACGTCTTTGAGACTTCCTTTTTTCGCTCGGCCGACCGCAGTCCGGGCCCCTGCGACAATTACTGCTTCTCTCATCGTTTTACCCTCCTTCTCCCTAGTTGCGCAAAGGCTTGTTTTTGGTCAGCATGTGCTGCATCCGCTGCTGAGTCTTAGGCGTCTTAATCAGCGAGAGGAACGCTTGCTTTTCCAGCTCCAAAATGTAGCTCTCGGTCACTTCCGTACCCGCCGGCACGTTGCCGCCAGACATGACATAGGCGATTTTGGACGCGATCAGCTCGTCGTGCTCGGAAATGTACCCGCTCTTCTTCATCGCATAGATGTTTTGGCGCAGGTTGGCGTAGCCCGTCTCCCCGATCACGCGGATTTTGCGCGGCTTGGGCGGCGTATAGCCTTCTTTGTCCATCGCGAGCACGAGCTGCTTCGCATCGTACAACAGATGGTCAGAGTTGATGCTGATCCGGTCAGTCGGCCGCAAATAGCCGAGGTTGATCGCTTCCTGTCCGCTAGTCGAAACTTTTGCCATCGCAATCGTTTCAAAAGCTCTGGCGACAAACGGGAACGGGTCGACTGGCACGCTGCCGCCCTCCGGCACGTTTTCCATGGCGCGGAACAGCATTTCCTTCGTGCCGCCGCCACCTGGCAAAAGCCCGACGCCGACCTCGACGAGTCCAAGGTACGTTTCCGCTGCCACCTGTACGCGGTCAGCCAAGTACGTGACCTCGACGCCGCCGCCGAGCGTCATGCCGAACGGTGCCGCCACGACCGGGCGGTGCATGTAGCGAATCGCTCTGGCCGCTTTGTGGAAATTGCTGACGAGCATGTCGAGCTCCAGCCAGTTTTCATCTTGCGCTTCCATCAGCGCCATCGCAAGGTTCATCCCGACGCAGAAGTTTTTGCCCTGGTTGCCGATCACCAGTCCGGCGAAGTTTTTCTGCACCTCTTCTGCCGCCTGGTTCGCCATCTGCAATACATCCAGTCCGAGCGCGTTGTGCGGCGAAGTGAACTCCAGACACGCGACGCCATCGCCCAGGTCGATCAGGGCAGCGCCCGCGTTTTTCTTAATCAACTTGCCTTGCTCCTTGAGCGCGGCGAGGTTGATGTTTTCCTTGTTTTCCTCGATGCCTTTGTAGACGCCGCCGATCGCAAACGCCTGGCGCTTGCCTTCTGCCTTTTGGTAGAAGGAGGTTTTGCCGCTCGCGAGCAGCTCCTCGACCAGCGCGGGAATCCGCTCGTTTTCCTCGCGCATCCGCGCCACTGATTTTTCCACGCCGATGGCATCCCACGTCTCGAACGGCCCCAGCTCCCAGCCGAAGCCCCACTTCATCGCCTGATCGACTGCAACGATGTCGTCGGCGATCTCGTAAGCCTTTTCAGCGGAATACAGCAGCACTTTTTTGAAAACGCTCCAGACAAACTCGCTGCCCTTGTCCTTGCCGTATGCGAGCGCCCGCAGCTTTTCCGGCAATGTTTTCGCCGTCTTGGCCGCGTCCAGCGACGGGAACTTCGGCTTCACGCTCGGGCGGTATTCCAATGTGTTGATGTCCAGCGCCAAAATTTCTTTGCCCTGCGCCGACTTCACCTGTTTGAAAAAGCCTTGCCCTGCCTTTTGTCCGATCCAGCGCTTCTCGACCATTTGCAAAACGAAATCCGGAACCTCAAAGACAGCGCGCTCCGCTTCGTCCGTGCTCTTGTTGCGGACGTTTCCTGCGACATGCACATACGTGTCCAGCCCGACGACATCGAGCGTGCGGAACGTCGCGCTCTTCGGACGGCCGATTACCGGGCCTGTCAGCGCATCGACTTCATCTACCCCGAGGCCAAGACGCACCATCTCGTGGATCGAAACCTGCAATCCGTATGTACCGATGCGGTTGGCGATGAAGTTTGGCGTGTCCTTGCAGACGACCATTCCTTTTCCGAGCACATGCTCCCCGAACTGCTTCATGAAAGCTACGATGGCCGGGTCGGTATCGCGTCCGGGAATCAGCTCCAGCAGCTTCAAATAGCGCGGCGGGTTGAAAAAGTGCGTGCCGAGAAAATGTTTGCGGAAATCGTCAGAGCGGCCTTCTGCCATCTCGTTGATAGAAACGCCGGACGTATTGGAAGAGACGATCGTCCCTGGCTTGCGGTGTGCTTCTACTTGCGCGAACACACTTTTCTTCACTTCGAGGTTCTCCACGACGACCTCGATGATCCAGTCGACTTCGGCGAGCAGCGGCAAATGGTCTTCGAAGTTGCCTACCGTTATCAGCTCGATGTTCTTTTTATCGTAGAGCGGAGCTGGCTTTTCCTTGAGCAGCCTGTCTTTGCCCGCCTGTGCAATGCGGTTTTTCACTGCCGGATCAGCCAGTGTCAGTCCTTTTTTACTCTCGTCCGCCGTCAGTTCGCGCGGTACGATGTCCAGCAAATAAGTAGGGATGCCGACGTTGGCGAGATGTGCGGCAATCCCGGCGCCCATGACGCCAGAGCCGAGAACCGCCGCTTTGCGAATTTTGCGTTCCATCTTCAAATCCTCCTTTAGAGAACCTCTGTCGAGGCATAATCACAATGGCTGCCATCCTTGCTCAACTTTTCAGATTAGTAGATCATTTCCATAAGTTCTACTATTCTTAACCATATTCCTGTATGCCAAGGCTCATGCTCTTGTTGAATGAATGCTCATTCAGTTGGTGGGCCAAAAAATACATCCCACGTGTTGGCTATGTTACCCGCCCTGAGATGTTTTGGCTGACCCCCTACTGAGTCACCGTTCAGTTTTATTGTAATCGAAAATTCTGTCATTTGCAATCGTCACTTGTCGATGTTTCTTCCTCTTTTCCATTTCAAAACAAAGAGGAGCATCCTGCAACAGATGCTCCCCATAGTGCTTGCCTATTTTTCCGAATAAAGAACGGCTGTGATTTTGCGCCCATAAGCATTCGACGCATCCTGCTCCAGCTTGTATTCGACCTGGAAGTCTCCGTTTACCGGGTCGCGATAGTGGCCGATCAGCCAAAGAATTTTCGGGTCATTCATGTCTGTCTTGCTTGTAATCGTCACCGGGCCGTTGTACTTCGGCACTTGCGGAAGCGTTGTCATCGCTTTTAACGGTTCGGGAGCGAACACGGCGGCCAAGCGGGCCTGCTGCTTTTTCTCCAGCGCGAGAGTAGCGGAGCGCAAGTACAGTTGGGCGATATTTTGCTGCTGCGCCACCGTGCTGCGGAACTGGGCTGCCATATCGGTGCGGTAATAATCGAGCAGTCGCTTCATGACGACGGCATATTCCGCGCGGGTCATGATTTTCTCGGGTGAAAACGTCTTTTCGGTCAAAAACAACTGAAACTCGCGAATAGCCAGCGGGTATGGAGAGTATGTATCGCGGTAGAACCGATCCTGCTTCCACTCGTAAAAGCTGTTGAAGTACGTCACCGCGTCTTGCGGCTTCAAATTGGCCGTTCTGAATTTTTGCGGCGCCAGCACGTGGAACAACAGCAGGCTCGCCTCTTCTCGGGTCAACGGCCGCTGCATGGCTTCGCTGGACAGCCACCAGTCAGGATTTTCTTTTTGCTGTTTTTTGAGCAGTTGCCCGCTTTCGGCCAGGTACAAGTAATAGAGCATTCTGTCGCCCGGATCGTAGCTGGACAGCGCATTCGTTTCTACTTGCCAGATCGCCTTCATGTTGACCAACAGTTGTTCTACTTCCCCCCGAAGCAGAAAGCGGTAGTCCAGGTTGCTTTTTCGCTGCGGCAGCTCAAGTGAGCCGTAGGCCGTCTCAAATACGCGGTTGAGCAGAGCCAGCGCTTCGCCGCGCGTAATCGGCTTGTTCGGATAAAACGCGTGGCTGCTGTTTCGCTTTACAATCCCCAGGCTCGCCAGTTCTTCAATTTGTTGCTCTGCCCAGTGTCCTTCGGTGTCATCGAAAACACCTGCAGCATGTGCACCGCCCGTCCATGCAGTTTGCACGAGCAGCAATGCCATGAGAAAACAGAGAGCAAAACGCTTCATCATGTTATACGCATACTCCTTTCTCCTTTGCCAGAATCTTTACCCCTTTTTCTATGTAGTTCTCCCTGCCGTTTCTGTGGCAGAAAGGTCCAGGACTCGACGAGCGTCCCGGACAACAACGATCCCCCTTTCATGTATCGGGATGGATCGCGCACTTCTTTATACCCTCTTTTCACAAAATGTTCCTAATTGGCGTTGACCATGTGAAAAAAGCCGCACTCCAGCACGGGGAGAACGGCTTTTCAGCAGCCAAACGTTATGCTCACTCTTCGATCTTTTCCAGCCACCCTGGTCCTTTGGCAACAAGCAATCGGTAAATTCCGAAGTCCAGAAGGGCAAAAAGAGCGAAAAGTCCCAGAGCCGTTGCAAACAGAGAAGTCCCCGCAAAACTAATAGCCACGACAACCAGTCCTCCCGCCACCAGGCCGACGAGAAGCGAGAACAGCGGATTGAGATTCTGCTTCACCGCTTCCTGCTCTGAGCTCCATCCCAGCTTGGGCAGGTGCAGGTCGACCATGATGCCGACCAGGTTGATGAAGATCACGCCCGGAATCCCGCACAGGATCGCCCAGACGATGAACTCCCCGGACAGCGCCAGAAGCCAGACAGCTTCGGCCAGCAGCAACAACATGCTGATCGTGCTGAGGATGATACCCGGCATGACTTTTGCCAGCAAAAGGTGCTGGGGCAAAATCGGCAATGTCTTGTTGTAAAAGAACCCTTGTCCATCCCTGGAAATCGCCGTAACCGAAGTGCTGTTGAGAGCACCCAGCATCACAAAAGCGGCGAAGGCAATCGCCAGGCTGATGGCTCCGGCGTGCTCGCCCTGTAGCGTCGCTTGCAGGCGCGCGAGCATCTCTCCGCTATCCCGGCGGGCGAGCAAAGGCAGCAAGGCCACGATCGGCACGAGAATGCCGGAGAGCGTGCAGTTCAGGAAAAAGGCAGGCGTCCGCCAGAGCATTTTCCATTCCTTCCAGAAGTAGGACAAGAGTCTTGAGCGCTGCTTCACGAGCTTTTGAAAAGCCGCATCTCCGACCGTTTTTCGTTTGGCCACAGCGTCGCTGATCCCCATGACCCCAGCGAAGTACAAGCTGTTTCCGACCACAAGAAAGACGATCAGACTGGCAACCGCCACCAGGAAAAAGACTGCCAGATAGCCGAGCGATTCCAGCGTGCCGCTGTCTTGCAAGGCGAGTGCCGCGAGCCTGCCCGCAGGGAAAAACTGCGTCACCAGGTTCAACAACGCGTTCTCCTGGCTGGCAATCAGCTCCTGCAGTTGTTCTATGCTGTCTACCCCGCCGCTCGTCTGGCGCTGCACGACCATTTGAAACCCGACTGCCAGACAAATCGCAAACAGGCCGCTGATTAAGCGGAAGCGCTCCTTGCTTTTGCCCACGTTCGTAAAGCGCATGAACAGCATGACCACAACTGCCGCCATCACAAGCGGAACGATGGGCACGAGCAAAAAAATGAGGACGGCAAACAGGTAGTACAGAAAGCCTCCCCCGCTCTTCACTCCGTATGTTACCAGAAGCGGTCCCAGCAAAACCAGTGCCGTAAGATACTCATAGCAGAGCGCGACAATGAATTTGGCCCCAAGAATGTGCATCGGCCGAAGCGGCAACGGCAACAGTTGCTCGACATCCTGCGAGTAGTAAAACACGCTCAGGACGTACAAAATCCCGAAGACGAAAATCGCCACCGAAACCACCGTCACTCCCAGTCCGAGCAACGCCGCTTCCTGTCCGAGCAGCGCCAGCCCGTCGTACATCGCGGAAATAAAGACGACAGCCCCGAGCATCATCGGAATCAGTCCGATCAAAATCGCCAAGACAAGCAGCAGTTTCTTCCAGCCGCTTCCTTTTTTCGCCCCCCAGGTCGAGCCCGCATTTTTAAGCAGCACTTTGGATAACAGCAGGACTTTATTCATGCTTCGTCAGCTCCAGGAACAGGCTCTCCAGCGAAACATCTGACTGAAAATGCTGCTGCATCTCTTTGAAGGTACCGCAAAACAAAATTTTCCCTTTGTTGATGATCGCGACACGGTCACAGAGCTTTTCCGCCACTTCCAGCACGTGGGTCGAAAAAAATACGGTGCGCCCGCTGTCGGCATGCTCCCGCATCATCTCTTTCAGCGTAAACGACGACTTCGGGTCCAGCCCGGTCAACGGCTCGTCGAGAATCCACACCTCGGGGTTGTGCACAAGCACGCCCATAATCATGATTTTTTGCCGCATCCCGTGCGAGTAGCTCTGAATCGGGTCGCCGAGCGCGTTCGTCATTTCAAAGCGGTTCGCCAGTTCCAGAATCCGCTTCCCGCGCACGTCTTTTGGCACATCGTACATATCGGCCATGAAGCTGACGTACTCCAGCCCTTTCAGCCGCAAAAACTGGTCCGGGCTGTCCGGTACATAGCCAAACTGCTGCTTGGCTTCAAGCGGCTGGGAAGCGATGTTTTTTCCGTTAATCGTAATTTCGCCCTGGTCCGGGCGGATCACTCCGGTCACCATCTTGATCGTCGTCGTCTTCCCTGCTCCATTGGGGCCGAGGAAGCCGAATATTTCCCCCTTCGGCACTGTCAGATTTAGCTGATCGACCGCTTTGTTTGTCCCGTTGTAGCTTTTCGTCACATTCACCAGCTCGATCATGTCCGTCCCTCCTTCTATCTGTTTTACTTTTCCCATTTCCAACAGATTCCACTTTATGCTATACGCCCGATGGCCGGAGAAAGTTGCGGATACGAAAAAAGCCGTCGGTTTCCCAACGGCTTATCATGTATTCTGCCCAGCGTAAGGCCGGCTTCAACATCCGGGTATTCTTTACTCTTGCGGTACAAAGCTGCCATCGCGCAGCATCGTCAGCTCGCCCATGATGAACGCCAACTCTTCGGATTCACCGAGCTTGCCGCTTTCCGCCAGCGCTTCCAGGCGGCGGAGCAGGATGTTTGCGAAATCGGCAATTTGTACAGGCTGCGCTTCCATATCCGCGTCATCGAGCACATTGTAACTGGTCAGCGCTTCCAGGTGAGTCACGATGCGAAAGCCGCCGATCTCGCCCAAAAATTCTTGCTGGTTGATTTTCGATTTTTCCAGCTTTTGCAGCATGGACATCACATCGTTTGCTACCACGCTGGGAAAAGCAACCTGGTAAAAGTTGCGGTTTTTCGCCTCAATGGTCTTGATAATCAAAATATCAATGCCATCTAGCTTCTTTGCCTTTTTTCCAAATCCAAACATGTATTTTCCACCTCAATCGTTCGATCTGCACAACTCTCTCCATGATAGACATAATCCCGTTGTCAGACAACCCCTATCCTGTTTCCTTTTTCCGTGATCCCGCCCTGTTTTTCAACTGGCATCTTTTCACATGGTTATTTATTTCTTTTGCCACACACGCTAACAGGTAACAACGGCTTTTCAAGTGAGGTGCGCAATGAAAACCAACTGGAAAAAATGGATGATTTTTCTGTCCCTCTCCCTGATCGTTACAGGCTGTGCCCTTCCCGGCAAGGAAGAGAGCAAAAGCAAGACGAAAGCCCAGAGCAAGCCCGTGAAGCTGTCTGCCATGCAGAAGCTCGGCGACAACAAAATGGATGTCGTCCTGTTCCTCAACCGTGCCGAACATCTGCTGGAGGAAGTGTACTTCGCCGCGCTCGACAACGCCAAAGGCAAAACCGTCTACGAGGACGGGCTGGCGTTCCGCGAGCTGCCGAAGCAATTTGACAGCAAGGACAAAATCGTCAAGTACTTCGGCCGTTTCTGGAGCACGCCGCTCGCGCTGGCGATGTACGACAAGCTGACGACGAAGCTGGTCAAGGAAAAGCTGTACATTGCGATTCCGCGCGTCGACTATCCGGTCCTGATCTCCGTCCGCAATACGACGGTCGCCAAAGCAAACGGCGAGCTGAACGTAACGGTCCAGGACGCGACCGACTCGTCTTTTGCCTCCGACCGCACGCTGCACTACCGCCTCGTTCGCGATCAGAAGACGAAGCGGTTCGAGATCAAAACAAGATCGGGCACGTACGGCAGCGAACAATTTCAATAAACCCTCTTGACATTTCTTATAGGCCCGGCGAATAATAGTGAATTAACAAGCGCATAGCGAGCGGCAATGACGGGGAACAGTAAAACCGCCCTTCAGGTCCAGAGAGCGAAATCCAACGGCTGAGAGGTTTCGTCCATGAATCGGTTTGAACCCACCCCAGAGCATCCAGGGAAGACCTGGACGGGTTTCTTTCACCTGTTATCAAAGAAAGAGAGCTGGATGTTTGCGACTTGACGGGTATCTTCTGTCGGCAGACGTCAATTAAGGTGGTACCGCGTAAGGCTAACATGCCCTTTCGTCCTTATCAAAGAGACGATTGGGCTTTTTTTATTACAAGTAAGTGCTAGGAGGTCAAAGTATGAAGAAGGGAAAAATGCGTTTGGTTGTCAAAGTGGGCAGCAGTTCGATTGCCGCGGCAGGCGGTGGCGTGGACCCGGCGAAAATGTCCTTGCTCGTCTCCGCTGTCAGCAAGCTGCGCGAGGCAGGGCACCAGGTCGTGCTCGTTTCCTCGGGCGCGGTCGCGAGCGGTTATCAACGTCTTGGCTACCAGCAGCGCCCCCGCTCTCTCGCTGCCAAGCAGGCCGCCGCAGCCATCGGGCAAAGCCTGCTGATGCAGACGTACACGCAAATGTTCGCGGCCCATCACTTCAGCGTGGCGCAAATTTTGCTGACGCGGGGAGACTTCTCCGATCGCGAGCGCTACCAGCACGCTTTTCAAACGTTGTCGCTGCTTTTGGACAAAAACATTTTACCGATCATCAACGAAAATGACACGGTATCTGTGGCGGAGCTGACCTTTGGCGACAACGACATGCTCGGCGCGCTGGTGGCCGGACTGGTCCACGCTGATTTGTACATGATTCTCACCGATACGAACGGACTGTACGACAAAGACCCGCGCCACCATCCGGACGCCCGGCGAATCGGCTCGCTTGAGCAGGTGACAGAGGAAATCGAGGCGTTGGCAGGAGGCGCGTCACAGCTCGGCACGGGCGGAATGCGCTCGAAGCTGATCGCCGCGAAAACGGCGCAAGGCTTGGGAATCCCGAGCTTTATCGGAAAATTGGCGCAATCGGCTGATCTTATCAAGGTGCTTGCGGGCAACGGCGATGGCACCTACGTCGGCTACCGTCCCGAATCCCCTGCAACAGCCGGCGTTTCCACGCGCAAGCAATGGATCGCGCTCCACTCCCCTGTTCGCGGCACGATCACGGTCGACAGCGGGGCGGCGGAAGCGATTTTGGAAAAAAGCCGCAGCCTGCTTCTGGCGGGCGTACGCGATGTCTCGGGGATGTTCGAGGAAGGCGAGGTTATCGAGGTGTATTGCGAAGGCGCTCTGATCGGCCGGGGCGTCAGCAGGTACGGCGCTGCCCAGCTCCTGGATTCGCTCTCACCTTCTGGCTTGACGCGACGCAGCGGTACCGTAATCCACCGCGATGAATGGACCCCGGCACGCTCGAAAACGTTTTGAAACCGAAAGAGAGAAAAGGAGATGGGGAGACAATGGAAAGCTTGAAAGAAAAAGTGTATGCACAACTCTCGCTGGCTAAACAGGCTTCACGGCAAATGGCGCTCTTGACCCGTACAGAAAAAGACAGGGCATTGGCTGCCATCGGCGAAAAGCTGCTGGCCGACGAAAAAACCATCCTGGCGGCAAACGAGCTGGATATCGCCAAGGCGGAAGTTGACGGACAGCCCGCCTCTTACCTCGACCGCCTGCGCCTGACACCTGCGCGTGTACACGATCTCGTGGAAAGCCTGGCTTCCTTGGCCGCTCTCGATGATCCTGTCGGACAAAAAATGGATTCCTGGACGCAGCCGAATGGTCTCGTCATCGAACAGATTCGCGTCCCGCTTGGCGTCATCGGCATGGTGTACGAAGCTCGGCCGAATGTCACCGTCGATGCGGCGGCGATTGCGCTGAAAACCGGCAATGCGATCGTCCTGCGCGGCAGCCACAGCGCCGTCAACAGCAACGTCGCGCTGGCCCGCTCGATTCGCGAGGCGCTGGCAGCGACAGAACTACCCGAAGCCGCTGTGCAATACCTGCCTTTTGCCGAGCATGCTTCTGTCGACCTGTTATGTACCGCAAACGGACTGGTCGACGTCATCATCCCGCGCGGCGGAGCAGGTCTGATCCAGCGCGTGCTGCAACTGTCCAGCGTGCCTGTGCTGGAAACGGGAGTAGGCAACTGCCACATCTATATCGATCAGGCGGCCCGCTACGACATGGCAGAAGCAATCGCCGTCAACGCGAAAACAAGCCGCCCCGCGGTCTGCAACGCAGCCGAAACGCTGCTCCTCCACCGCAACTGGCCGCACGACTACCAGCGGGCGCTGCTGCAAAAGCTGCTCGATCAAGGAGTCGAACTGCGCGTCTGCGCCAAAACGCGAGAGGCGCACCATGAGCTCGCTTCTCTCCTCCGCGAAGCCCAGGCGGCGGACTGGGATACGGAATACTCCGCTCTCATCCTGGCTGTCCGCACAGTCGACAGTCTGGCCGAAGCGATTGAGCATATAACCGCGCACAGCTCAGGCCACTCCGAAGCGATCGTGACGGAAGACGACGCCGCAGCGAATCAATTTTTGGCCGCTGTCGACGCAACTGCTGTCTATCACAACGCCTCTACCCGCTTTACCGACGGCGGAGAGTTCGGCTTTGGCGCCGAGATCGGGATCAGCACGCAAAAGCTGCACGCCCGCGGGCCGATGGGCTTGCCCGCACTCACTTCCTACAAGTACGTCGTACGTGGAACGGGACAAATCCGCTAGTCCAAAGGGAGGAAACAGCGATGAGCAACCAAACAGCCAGTATAACAACCGGACAAATCGGCTTTCTCGGCGCAGGCTCCATCGTGGAAGCGATGCTTTCGGGGATTTTGAAAAAAGGCTTGACCGCAGCAGACCGCATCTTTGTCACCAACCGCAACAACGCGGAGCGCCTGGAGCAGTTGACGGACGCATACGGGGTCAACGCCACCACGGATAAACTGGCGGTGGCGCGGGCATCTGACATTTTGATTTTGGCGATCAAGCCAAAGGACGCGGGGGAAGCGCTACTCGAACTGCGCGGAACCATCTCTCCGAACCAACTGATTATTTCCGTCATCGCAGGCGTTCCTACCAGCCTGATCGGCGAATGGCTGGGGGTAGACTGCCCGATCATTCGCACGATGCCGAACACGTCATCCGCTGTCGGGCTGTCTGCGACAGGACTGAGTGCCAATGCGTTTGTGCGTCCCGAGCAGCTTGCACTCGCCACGCGCCTGTTTGAAGCGATTGGCACCGTGCACGAAGTCGCAGAAGAAGAGCTCGATATTATCACAGGGCTGTCCGGCAGCGGCCCGGCCTATATTTATTATTTGGTCGAAGCGATGATGGGAGCAGGCGCGACAGCCGGGCTGGATCGGGAAATGGCCCGTCAGCTCACTCTCCAGACGGTGATCGGCGCGGCCCATATGCTGCTGGAGACGCGCGCAGAGCCTGCCCTGCTGCGCAGGCAAGTCACCAGCCCTGGCGGAACTACGCAGGCCGGGCTGGAAGTGTTGGAGTCGTATCGGTTCCAGGAGGCGGTAACAGCAGCCATCCTGCGGGCGACAGAGCGCGCCAGGGAAATGGGCGCGCAGTATCGGTAAGTATCGGTAAGAGCTTTTCGCAAAGATGGTTGCTTCGTGAGCCGCCTGTGCGTTACCATGTTGAAACAAAGCATGTCCAGACGCGCACGCAAGCAGGCGCACCGTTGCCCTATTTTTTGCGAGAAGCTTAACGAGGGAGGTATCCGATGGAAATCTACGCCTTGTACGGCACCAGTGGTACAGGAAAAAGCTCCAGTGCACTAGAACTCGCCCACCGCATGAATATCGACGCCATTATTGACGACGGCATCCTGATCTACCAGGGTCGCAAGGTGGCTGGTACCTCCGCCAAGTACGAAAAGACAAAAATCCAGGCGGTCAAGCGGGCGATTTTTCACTACGACGAGCACGCAGAGGAAGTGCGGCGCAGCCTGGAGCAGATTCAGCCGGGACGCTTGCTGATTCTCGGCACGTCGCAGCGCATGATTACACGGATTGTCGAGGCGCTGCACCTTCCTGCTTCTATTGAATACATTCCCATCGAGTCCATCAAGCCGCCGCAGGAAATCGAGGCGGCGCGCTACGTGCGGGAGACGATGGGCAGGCACGTCATCCCGATCCCGCGGGTCGAGGTTGAAAAAGACTATTTGCAGCGGCTGATCGCTTCTGCCACCCGCATTTTCAGCTCGAAAAAGGAAGTCATCGGCGAATCGACCGTGGTTCACCCGCCTTTTTCCGGCGGCCGCATCCTGATTCATCCCCAAGTGCTGCGCAAAATTACGCTGGCTGCTTGCAGCCGTTACGAAGAAGTCAGCCAGGTCGTCAAAGTTGCCTTTTCCTTCGACGATTTGCCTCGCCTGCAGATCACGCTGGCCCTCAAGCTGCCTTATTTGGCGGATATGACCCGATTGATCCGGGACATTCAGGAAGATTTGCACAAGGAAGCCAGCTTTTGCCTCAACATCGCCCCGGCCAGCATCGACATTCAGGTCGCCTCGCTGGAGCTGGCCTCTGCAAAATAGCGGAACCGGTCCTTTCTCGGATCGGTTCTTTTTTTGGCGGAAAGAGGCAGGGTTACTTGCTGTCTTGTTGCCCATCCTATACGTGTATCACACATGAAAGGAGCAATCAGATGCCATCCATCATGTCTTCCACGCCTTTTCAACAAGCGCCGATTCCCGAGCCGCCCAAAGTCATCACGACCAAAGACTTGAGCTACCTGAAAGATGCGTTGTCCTGGGAGCTGCTCGCCTTTAAAAAGCTGCATTTCTTTGCCCAGCAAGCCACAGACCCGGACGTGAAGCAATGTCTGGAGAAAACGGGCCGCATGCACCAGCAGCACTACGAAAAGCTGCTCTCCCACCTGCAAAACAACAACACAGCCGTCATGGCGACCTTGCCGCAGACCCAATCCCAACAACAGCAACAACAGATGCAGTAAGGGAGGAGAACAAGGATGCCAAACCAAAACCAGATCGCAAACCCGCAATCCGGACAGTTGCCGCAAATCAAAGGGCCGCAAATGAATGACCGCGATTTTCTCAACGATTGTCTGGCGACCTGCAAATATGTCACCGACAGCCTGAACGTCGCGGTGCGCGAGATGAGCCACCAGCAACTGTACAGCGACATGCTGCAACTGTTGAACGAGACGCACCAGTCGGCGCGCGATACGTTCAACCTCATGTTCCAAAAAGGCTGGTACAAGCTCGAAGCGGAGGAACAGCAAAAGCTGCAGCAAGCTTACCAGCAGTTCTCCGGCTACTCCAGTCAGTTTCCGTATCAATAGTTTGGCTTTTCCAGCATGGGTGATGCAGCCCTGGTCCGATTCCCATTCGGGCCGGGGCTGTTTGTTGTGCTTGCGGCGTTTTCTTGTGGAGGGGCTTTTTACTTCTTTTTCCAAATTGTATAATTTTATAGCTCTTCACCGTAAAACGTGCTTGATCTCCCTCTATCGCAGTTTTTCGTAGTTATGTAGCCGGTTTACACTCCAGTCTAATGCGAATCTTGAATCTCTCTAGATTGCGGTAGCCGTAGGCTCTTC
>NZ_BAAIYG010000010.1:0-122616 GCF_057543335.1 Brevibacillus sp. YAE8 | reverse complement strand
GCAAACAGTCGATTAGGTTGCTCCACCTTGAAATGACGTTCCACTCGATTCGGCTGGACTACGGATGCCTTTCTGCTGTAATAACGACGTTTCTTCCGGATGGTTGATTGAATGTTGAGTTCTTTCATAAGACGGTATGCTCGCTTGTGATTGACAATGAATCCCTCTTTTTTCAAAGCAATTTGCATCCGTGGGTAACCGTAAAAGGGACATTTCAGATGAATGGCTACGATGTGCTCCTTCAGATTCATCTCTTGTAGATGTCGCTCTCTGCGTTTTTCCTCGGTGTTTCGCCACTTGTAATATCCTGCACGAGATACCTGTGCGATTTCCACCAACCAGGTAATCGGGCACATGTTCTCCAGTGAGGATATGATTTCAAAGCGGTTTACTTTCGGAATGATCCCTCCCCGAATAGATTTGGATTGCGCTTTTTTAGGAACTCTACCTGCGCTTTCAAATAATCTCGTTCTTCCTCTACACTGGAAAACTTCGTACGAGGCCGACCAATAAAAGGATGAGAAGCCGCATGCTTCCCACGCTGATCCAGTAACGTTTCGTTGTTACGGGATTTCCCAACCCAGTTCTTTATTTGAGTAGAACTGCGAATCCCAAGAGCATCGGCTACAGCTTGATAACTAAGCCCACCTTTTTCGTAAAGGTCGATTGCTCTTTGTTTCGTCTCCTCAGAATGCCTCATAAATGTCTGTCCCTTTTTAGCCAAAGAAAATCCCCTCCATGTATCAGTGTACCATCCAAGCCAATATGCTTGGGCTTTTTTCACTGTCTACTCAAAAGGGATAATATCATCGCTCCGGTCTTTTTTGTACAGATAAGAATTTGTAAGATTCTTATCCACTAAGGCTACGCCAAAGACTTGGCGCAGCCACGTTTTCTAACATCCAGCCGCTACAGCCTGGCCTTCAGCCATGCGTTGAGTTGTTGGGCCTCGGCCACGGCCCGCGCGTCTGCGAGCACATCCCCCGGCTTGTTGCCTTCGCCAATGATGTAGCCCGCATATGGCATCTCGACAAAGGAAAAGACGTACTGGAACTGCTGAATCAGCGGCAGCCCTTTCAGCCGCGGCTGGTCGCCGCCCGTCGCGATGACGTAGGCTTGTTTTTGTCCGAGCGATTCCTTGAACGCATAGCGTTTGTCGCGCAAACTTTGCGACCAGCGATCGACGTAGTTTTTCATATGGCCGGACATGCCGTACCAGTAAATCGGCGTGGCGAAAATCAAAAAGTCATGGGCGAGCACCGCTTCCGTGACCTCGTCGTAGTCGTCTGCCACCGTCGTAAAGCCGCCTTCCGCATGCCGCTGATCGTGAATCGGGAGAATGTTTTTTTCCCGCAGGCGAATGCTGGTGTGTTCGATCCCTTCCAGCGCCAGATTGGTCAGTTGCTCCGTATTGCCGCCGTCTCTTGAGCTTCCATGCAAAACGAGAATGTTCATCCGGCTCACTCCACTCTTGGTTTCTTCCTTGTCATTGTAGCAAAAAACCCTCCAGCTTTCGCCAGAGGGTATCGCCTTTTAAAAAGTTTGCCCCTGCTCCTGCTCACCTGCATGCGCGGGCCGCTTTTGCCACAGCCGCCATGCCAAGCCAACTGCCACCGCCAGCAGCAGACCAGAGAGCAAATAAACGGCACGCGTGCCGAGCCACTGGGCCAAAGCTCCCATCACCAGCGAGGACAGCCCGAAAACAAGCGCGTCGAGCGTGCCTTTTGCAGACAAGACGTAAGGCAATGCCGCTTGCTCTGTCTCCTGCTGCAAAATCGTCTGCTTGCTCACCAGCGCAATCTCCAGAAACGGACCAAGCGCAAAGGAAAACAGCAAAGCCGCCAAAGGGTAAGGCGTGCTGCCAAACAGCAAGGTCATGAGCGCGGAACCGCTAACTCCCGCCACCAGCCAGCGCGGCAACTGCCGGTTCATCCGCCCGGCGTACTTCAAAAGCAAAGTGCCGCCGATGATCGAGCCAAGCAGGTAGCCCGCATTGATGTATCCCCACCACTCTTCGCCCTGCCCCAGCACTTCCAGGACATAAGGCAACAAAATCGCCGCGATCCAGACTGCGCCCGCGATGCCCATGACGACATCCAGCGCCACCAGTTGCCGCAGTAGCGGCACATTGCGGATCGTTTTCCAGCCCGTAAGCCAATCTCCCTGCGGCTGCTGGGGAGAGACACGCAAGCCCGCTTCGCCTTCGGCATTAGCCAGCTTGGGCTTGACTCCCAGCATGGCGAGCGTTGCCAAGACGTAGGCGGCCACTGTGCCCCAGAGAACGGTGCTCGCTCCCAGCCAGGCCACGAGCAAGCCCCCTGCCGCCCATCCGGCAAAATGAACCGTCTGATCGGAAGTCGCGAGCAGGCCGTTTGCTCGCATCAGCTCTTGGCGGAGCACAAGCTGCGGCACCAGCGCATTGCGCGCCGGGTTTGCCCAGCCGTCCATGAAGGCGATCATCGCCCCGAGACTGTAGAGCAGCCAGAGCCATTGCGTCCCCGTCTCCCTGTCCACGCAAACAGCCGCTGCCGCCAGCAATGCCGTTTTCAGCGCTTGCGACAAGACGAGCATGCGCGAAAGCGTCCATCTGCGAAAAAAGAGCGGCGCGGTCAAGCCGCTGACAGACTGCGCCGACAAAATCACTACGGGCACAAACGCCGTGTACATCACCGAGCCGGACGCCGCGTAGATGACCGAAATGAACGCCACAATGTAAAAAACATCCCCCAGATTGGCCAATGTCTGACCCGCCCAGAGGCAAACGAATCGTCTATGCCACACGATGCACAACCTCCTGTCGGTTCAGGACCGTTCCCGACGTCCTGACGGAATATGCAATTATTCCTGCCGACTTTTCATCACAATGGAGGTGCACCTCTTTTCGTCAACTATGTTTTATTCTATTCCAGATTCTGTAGACTGTACAGATTTGTTGCGGAAAAAGCTGTAGTACACCCAGCCCGCGTTGATGAACAAAAAGGCGCTCGTCATGAAAAACACGCCGTTGATGCTCACGTACCCGGCCATAAAGCCGCCGATCATCGGCCCGAGCATGCTCCCGATGCTGACGAAGCTGTTGTTGTAGCCGTAGACGCGGCTGACCATATGCGCAGGAGTTGCACGGCGCAGCAGCGCGTTGACAGAAGGCAGCAAGCCGCCGAGCGACAGCCCGAGCAAAAAGCGCAGGACCACCAGTTGCCACACCGTCCAGACCAGCCCTTGCGGAATGAACAGGAAGGCGGCCGCGAGCAAGGCGAACAACAGCACTTTTTGCGAGCCGAACCGATCTCCCAGCCGTCCCAACTGCGGTGAGGCGAACACGTTGGCAATCCCCATCGCCGCCTGGACAATTCCCGCCCACAGCGCTACCTTCGCCCCTTCCGAGCTGACCAACTGCGAGATGTAGATCGGCAAGACAGGCACGATGCTGAACAGCGCAAACTGGATCATCACGGTTACAAAAAAGAGCGCCGGCAGCTCTTTGGACGAAAAGATCATCTGAAAATCTTCCTTCAGGCTGGAGCGGTCCTTTTTTTCTGGTGGAACAAACGTCTCTTTTACCGTAAACGTAATGACCAAAGTAGCGAGCAAAAGCAGGCTGCCTGTCACCACGAAGATCATCCGAAAGCCGATCTGATTCGCCAGCACACCGCCAAAAAGCGGTCCCATGATCGTGCCCGCCGTAATAAACGATTGCAGTAACCCCTGCGCCCAGCCGATCCGTTCTTTCGGCACAGACGAAGCTACGAGCGCCGTGCTGGCCGGAATGATCCCGCCCACAAGCCCGTTAATCAGCCGCAGCGCCAAAAGCTGCCACAAGCTTCCGGCAAAGCCCGTCAGCGCAACCGTGATCGACATGAAGTAGCCGGAGCGCAAAATCATGATCTTGCGCCCGTGCTTGTCAGCCAGATTGCCCCAGATCGGGGACACCAGCCCTGCGGTCAAAAAGTTGGCCCCAAAAATGATCCCCGCCCACGCCGTTACCTGGTGCGGATCGTCAATTCCGAAGTCTTGCTGAATGTAGAGCGGCAAAAACGGCATAATCATGCTCATAGCGACCATGACGACAAACAGCGATCCACATAGCACGTATAAATTGCGTCGCCATATCTCCATCTAACTCCCTCCATTCCCCCCTGGTCAATCAATCACTTTGCGCCTGTCTCAGACGCTGTTCCAAAATCCTGGACGCTCCACAGGCTATGGTACACTCCTTTTTGCGCAAGCAGCTCCTCGTGCTTGCCTTGCTCGACAATTTGCCCCTCGCGCATGACCACGATCTTGTCCGCATGCGTGATCGTAGACAGGCGATGCGCCACGATCAGCGTCGTCCGGCCTTTGGTCAGGCGGGCCAGCGACTCCTGAATCATGTGCTCCGACTCCAGATCAAGGGCAGAGGTCGCCTCGTCCAAAATGAGAATGCCCGGATTGCGCAAGAAAACCCGCGCGATGGCAATTCGCTGCTTTTGACCCCCGGACAGCTTCACGCCGCGCTCGCCCAGCTCGGTGTCGTAGCCTTGGGGCAGCTCGCTGATAAAATCATGCGCGTTGGCCGCGCGCGCCGCTTCCTCGACAGCCTGCTGATCCGCCGCCGGATTCCCCATCAGGATATTGATTTTGGCAGATTCACTAAACAAAATATTATCCTGTTGCACCAAGCCGATATGATGGCGCAAGTTTTGCTGCTTCAGCTCGCGAATGTCGATGCCATCTATCGTAATCCGCCCTTCTGTCACATCCCAAAAACGCGGCAACAGGCTAATCAGAGACGATTTTCCGCCGCCGGACATCCCGACGATCGCCACGGTCTCGCCTGGTTTAATTGTCAGGTTCACGTCCTGCAAAACGAGCGGCCCGTCTTCCCGGTAGCGGAACGAAACGTGCTCAAAGCGAATTTCTCCCCGGATGCGCCCCGTCGCAGGATCAACAGGCAGCTCGCTCGCGTGGGGACTGTCCACGATGTCGTAGGACTCGTCGAGAAACTCGAACATCCGGTCCATCGAGGCGATCGCTTGCGTCAAAACTGTGCTGGAGTTGACCAGACGCCGCAACGGCGTGTACAGACGCTCCAAATAGGCGTAAAACGCCACCAGCGTCCCTACGCTCATGCTGCCGCCGATCACCTGATAGCCCGCGTAGGCGATGACGAACAGCGGCGCGATATCGGTGACCGTATTGACGACAGAAAACGTCCGCGCGTTCCAGCGCGTATGCTCCAGCGCCTTGTCCAGAAACTGGTTGTTTTCCTTGGCAAATCCTTTGCTCTCGTGGCTCTCCAGCGCAAAGCTGCGGATCAGCGCCATGCCGTTCACGCGCTCGTACAAATAGCCTTGCAGCCGGGCCAGCGCGGCAGAGCGCTCCCTCGTCAACTGGCGCAGTTTTTTGTAAAAGTATTTGACGGAAAAACTGTACAACGGAAAGACGACGATAGCGACAAGCGTCAGCTCGACGTCCATGGAAAACATAATCAACAGCGTCAGGCCGATCGTAATCAGATCGAGCCACAAATTCATCAGGCCCGTCTCCACAAAGCTTTTCGTGGACTCCACGTCGTTAATGACCCGGGAAATGACCTCGCCCGTCTTCGTGTTGTTGTAGTAGCGCATCGAGAGCCGCTGCAAATGGGCATAAAGCTGATTGCGAATGTCAAACAAAATTTTGCTGGACACCCACTGCGCGTAATATTGGCGAATGTACTCGACAGGCGCACGCACCACCGTAAACACCAAAAACGCGGCGAGCATCAGCCAGAACAGTTGCGTCAGCTTTTCCTCGCGGGGAATCGGGCTTGGCAGCAGATCGTCAATCACGTATTTGATGAGAAGCGGCAGAGCAAGCGGAATGGAAAATTTGATGATGCCTATGAATATGGTCCCCAATATTTGTTTCCAATAGGGCATGACATATGCCAAATAGCGGCGTATGCTCAACCAGCATACCTCCCTTACATAGAAACTTGGCTGTGCCCGATTCGTTCAGACACAGCCAAATTTGCACGTATGTGATCGTGCTTCGCCTTTTTCAAGTTTAGGACAGTACAAGGAAATCCCTCCCCCGGATTTACGGGAAAGGGATTATTCCTCATCGTCTCGCACTAAAAGATACCGCTCGTACCAGCGTTGAACAAAGCCGTTCTGAAAAGGGCCGCGGCGCGCGCTTACCCAGTCCAGCACTTCTCGCAGCGCTGTCTGTACTTTTTCCACGACAAACGGAGGGTAGTTCATCTGTTTGCTGTGCAACAGAAACTCCTCTTCATCGAGAATCGAATACGTCATGTCGGGAAACACCTTTACATCGAGATCATAGTCTATGTAGCTAAGAAGCTGACCCTTCATGCTGAAGGGCGAACCAATGTTGCAGTAATAGTAGATGCCGTCGTCGCGAATCATAGCAATGGTATTGAACCACTGGCCCCGACCAAAAGTACAAATGGCCGGCTCACGCGTGCGCCACTCCCGCCCGTCTGCTTCTGTCACCTTGACCCGATCGTTTCCCCCAATCACCACCGCATCACTGGTGTGAATCAGCGTGGATTTGTCCCATATGCGGTGCAGCGAATGATCGTGTTTATAGCTTTCAATGCGGATATTGGAGCCCGGAGTTGGTGACATGACTCTCCCCTTTCTTCTCTTCTCTATTTGAATGGGGACAAGCCTCCTTTAGGAAGAGAGCTTTTTGGAAAGCGTAACAAATTTTTGTACTTCGTAGCCAAGCGAAAGGTAAAACGGAAGGACTTCCGGATTCGCCTGATTGACCATAATCAGGACGTTGTTGACGCCTCGTTGTTTGAAGCGCTTTTCGATGGCAGACACGAGTTCGCGGCCAATGCCGGAACCTTGCATCTCGGGGAGAACAGCCAGCCGGTAAAAATAGGCGCGCGCTCCGTCGATCGTGCCGACCACGACCCCAACAACTCTGCCGTCTTTTTCCGCAACCATAACCAAATCGCTGTCCCATGCCAACTGTTGGGCCAAATCGTTCAACGACTCCGTGTCCGATTGGTCCAAACCCGTCTGTTGCCAGATACTTGTGATAGCCGAATAGTCACCGAGCCGAAACGGACGAATCAGCATACGTTGCCTCCTTCGTAACCTTCTTCCTCTATTGTACAACACATGGACAACTTTGTCTTGTGTAGTGAGACGTCAAAGTCGCCAACTCCTGGTCACCGCAAAAGCACAAACTAGGTCAAAAGGGAAATGCCGCCGTCGACAATCAAGGTTTGTCCGCGCACCATCCAGGCCTTGTCCGAAACCAAAAACATCACGGCATTCGCCAGGTCTTCCGGCTCTACAATCCGCCCTGCCGGCGTGCGTTGCGCGGAGCTGCCGAGCAGTTCTTCGCGATTCGGGAAGTGCTTGAGCGCATCGGTGTCCACAGCGCCGCCGGAAACTGCATTGACAACGATATTGTGCGGTGCCAGCTCGACAGCCAGGTAGCGCGTGATCGCTTCTACAGCCGCTTTGGATACGCCAACCGCCGTGTAGTTGTCCAGCACGCGGATGGAGCCAAGGCTGGAGAGGCTGACGATCTTCCCGCCATTGCCGCCTTTAATCATTAGTTTTGCCGCTTCTTGCGCACAGAACAACAGCGCTTTGCTGTTAATTTCCATCGTCCAGTCCCAATGGCTCTCTTCCAGTTCCATCAACGGGCGCAAAACACCGGAAGCCGCGTTGTTGATAAACACGTCCAGACGACCAAATTCCTGGTCGATCTCCGCGAACAGTTCCTTGATTTTCGCTACGTCACCTACGTTTGCTTTGACCAGGTGCACGCGCGCTCCTTTTGCTTCCAGCTCAGCAGCCGCTTCGCGCGCTGCGGAACGGTTGCGCAAATAGTTCAAGACCAGATCGTAGCCCTGTTCGGCCAACTGCAGCGCAATCGCCTTACCGATGCCGCGCGTCCCGCCAGTCACCAATGCCACTTTTTTTGTCGTATTCATAAAAGCAATGCCCCCTACTCACCAACTATTAACAGCAGGTACTAATAAGTCAAAATCACTTTTTCATTATACAACTCCACTCCTGCTTTTGCTACCGCGAGCAAAAATCTCCTCTGACTAAAGCCATGCCGCAAACAGCCATACTAAACACGCCAAAAGCCAGCCGAGCGGCTACAGACAAAGGAGGAACGAAGCGATGTACATAGGACGCGACTTGTCCGAGTTGACCATGGTCCCGCTGGCACAGTGGGAACTCAACGAGCTGTTGCACTACCACGATTCGTTTTCGCAGCTCGCCCCTTATTTGAGTGCAGAGGGCGCTTCGCTGCATGTAAAAGTGATTCGCGAGCTGGAATCACGCGGTCCGGTCGGCGGCGACAGCGGAGGCTGGGATCATGCTTCCAAGCCGATTTACGACTGATCGCACTTCGCAAAAAAACCCGGCTGCCAAACAGACAAGGCTGTCTGCTGCACCGGGTTTTTGCTTTTAAATCTTGAATTTGCCGATCTGCTCCTGGAGATCTTCTGCCAATCGCTCCAGTGACATTGCGGAGGACGCGATCTCTTCCATAGAAGCGAGCTGCTCCTCTGCTGCTGCGGATACGCTCTGCGTGCCGTCCGAAGCTTGCAAGGTCACATCGGAAATATGGTTGATTAGCTCGACGACCAACTGGGTCTGCTCGGAAATATCTTGCGAAGCCTGGGAGACTCGGCCAATTTTCAGCGCCACATCATCGACCGCAGACTGGATTTGCTCAAACGAACGCCCAGCCTCGTACACTTTGTCAATCCCTTCCGTCACTTCCCGCTTGCTCTTTTCCATGACGTCAACGGCATTGTCTGTCTCCTGCTGGATCGCCGCAATCAAATGGCTGATCTGCTCGGCCGACGCCGATGACTGCTCGGCCAGCTTTCGCACCTCGTCTGCTACTACCGCAAATCCGCGGCCGGACTCGCCCGCCCGCGCCGCTTCGATGGCTGCGTTCAACGCGAGCAAATTGGTCTGGCTAGCAATGGCGGTAATGACATCGACAATTTTGCCGATTTCTTGCGAGCGCACTCCGAGATTGTCCACGACTTTTGCCAGACTCAGGATTGATTCGCTGGAGGCGGTCATTTGCTGCACTGCCGATTGGACGGAGCGGTTTCCTTCCGCCGCAACGGTTGCAGTCTGCTTTGCCGTGTCGGACACTTCCGCCGTGTAGTTGGCGATTTGGCTGATCCGCTGCGACATTTGCTCGACGGCTGCGGTACTCTTTTGCGTATGCGATACTTGCTGCTCTGTGCCTGTCGCCATGTCCTGCATCGTCGTCGCGATCTGCTCGGTCGCCTTGCTCGTCTGGTCTGCGCTTGCCGAGAGTTCCTCTGCGGATGCCGCCAGTTGCTGGACAGAATCGTTTACGGAGTAAAGCAAGGAACGGAGCGATTCAGCCATATGGTTGAATGTTTTCGCCAGCACGCCCAACTCGTCGTCGCTTTTGACTTCCACCTGGTGGGTCACGTCGCCCTGGCTCATTTTTTCCGCCGCATCTGTCAACTGTTGCAGCGGACGCAGCAACGAGCGCAAAATGCTGTACACGATTCCCGCTCCAATGACGATCGTAATCGCGACGACCAGCAATGTTCTGTAAAAGATCGGGCTGGCCGCAACCTCTGCTTCGGTGCGGTACATGACGCCCATCAGTTTCCAGCCTGTTTGCTCGTTGGTGACAAAAGTCGCCTTCGCGTCATTTCCTTCATCCGTAAAGCCAAACTTCCCTTCGGTTTGGGCGTAAAGGTCTTCCACCCACGGCTGTGTCGCGTCAGCGCCTGGCGTTCCGGTCGGATGGATGAGCAGCTTGCGGTTTGCATCGAAAATAGACATGTATCCTTTGCTGCCGATTTTCGCTTGTTTCACGGTTTCGTTGAGCGCGGTCAACTGAATGTCGATTCCAAGCACGCCCGAACGGTCAGACAAAGCTTTGGCCAAACCTACAACTACATTCCCTGTAATTGCATCAATGTACGGGTCCGTAATGATCGTCTTGTCAGGCTCGGCCATTGCCGCCTGGTACCAGGGGCGTTTGCGCGGATCGTAATCGGCAGACAGCTTGGCGTCTGTCGCCGTCAGCATCTTGCCATTTTCCTCGCCGATGTAGACCTCGCCAATGTCCGGATGCAGTTTGTGGAAGGTTTGCAGCTTTTTACGGGCAGAGCTTCTCATCTGCTCCGTCAGTTCTTCTTTCCCGATCTCGGAAGCGATCAGCTCCAAATCGCGGGATTGCGCCTCCAGTGTACGGTCCAACAGCTCGTCCACCAAGCGAACGTTCTCGGCGGCCGTCATCAACAGTTGTTCCTCCAGCCGATCCTTGGCACTCTGATAAGAGAGCAAACCAAGAGTGAGCACGGGAACAATCAAGATGAGGGAGAACGAAGCAATCAGCTTGGCTCGAACGGTCAATCTTGGCATTTTCATCCGACTTCATCACCTTTTCGCATAGTCTCGTTGTCTGATATACTTACCCGCTATATCAAGCTGGCTAAACCAATAATCGCACATCCTTTTACTTTTTATTATATTTTATTATTTTCAGAATTAACTTTCTTCAGAATTTAGGTAAAAAGTGCTTTACAACAAGAAAAAAATGCCATATTCTAAGGTTACGTTTTACGACACTACTACTCGAAGGAAGGAGGCTGCAACATGATGACTGTACTCGCTTTTGCACCTGCATTCACTGATCGTCTAATCGTTGCCAAAACTGCATATAACAGCGCCTCCTGGACCGACGAATTGTAGATGGATTCGTATCTTCAGCATTCTCATTCGTCAATTACCAGACCATGGGCGTTGTAGCTTGTGGTCTTTCGTTTGCTTTGTGACGCCAAGAGACCGCAGGCATTAGCCCGTGGTCTTTTTCTTGGCGACAACCATCCATTTTCTTCCATATTGAGAGGAGGTGATTTGACATGGTACTGAACTTCTTGCTGTTCACTGTCAAGATCGAGCGCAAACAAGTGAAACCCGAAGAGCGCATGGCCGCTTACGCCCGCGCCCGCTATCTGGAGGAACGCGCCGAGGCGCACGCTTTTGAAGCCGCACAATTTGTTAGCCGCATCTAATTTTTGGTTTTACATTTTACATTGGGAGGGATTTTGTATGAAAAACAGACAAAGACGTCAGATGATGAGATTTACAGGAGTCAAAGCGATAGACGGCGGCTGACTGCACTACACACCAGGGATGGGAGGTGGACCTTCATGTACATTCCAATGATTTTCTTCACCATTATTATTGAGAAGCGGAAATTGACCCCTGAGCAGCGCGAAACACGGTATTTGCAGCAAAAAGCGATCGCTGAGTGGGAAGAGCGGAAGCATCAGATTGCGATGCAGTTTCCGGAATTTCTCTACCGATAAGACAAACAAGCACATTCAGGAAGATCATGCCCGTTACGGCGTGATCTTCTTTTTTTGCCGATTGGCGACACAGGCGTGACGGACAGACCGCGCAGCAGCCACAACTGCAACAACGAAAAAAGCTGCCGAGAGAACCCTCGACAGCTTTTTGCCAGTGAGCAGCTTATTTGCTTTTTTGCCCGAGCAGCTCGCGGATTTTGTGGTGGGCCATCGGGAACGTGTACGCATCCAGCTCGCTCCAGGCGGCAAAACGCGCATGGCCCGGCAACTCGCCCCCCTCGATCCAGTCACAGGACCAGACCTGCATGTTCCACTGCAAATGGGAAAAAACGTGCTGCACCGCGCCGAGCGGCTCCAGAACCTCGATGTCGATTCCGAATCGTTCGCTGATTCCACGCGCGAGCGCCTCTCTTTTGGCGGCATCCTTTTGCTGCTCCGTCTCCACCATGGGAAACTCCCACATGCCTGCCAACAGCCCTTGATCGGGGCGTTTGTTAATCAGCACCTTGCCGTCGCGTTCGATGATCGCCACTTGCAGATCGACAGGACGTGGCGGTTTCGCTTTGCCCTTGATCGGCAACTCCTCCTGCACACCCTCCTGCCGCGCCATACAGTAATCAAACACCGGACAGGTCAGGCACTGCGGCGTGCGCGGCAGGCAGACCATCGCCCCCAGCTCCATCAGCGCCTGGTTAAAATCGCCTGCCCGGCCTTCCGGGATCACCTGGCGCACGAGATGCTCGATCTTGATGCGGGTAGCGGGCTTCGCGATGTCATCCGTCAAGTACAGCAGCCGGGAAAAAACGCGCATGACGTTCCCGTCGACAGCAGGCTCCGGCTTTTCGTAGGCAATGCTTAAAATCGCCCCCGCCGTGTACGGCCCTACGCCTTTCAAAGTGGCGATCTCCTCCGGCGTGTCCGGCACGACTCCTCCGTAGCGGGCCGTCACCTCGCGCGCTGCCGCCTGCAGATTGCGAGCGCGGGAATAGTAGCCAAGTCCTTCCCATGCTTTTAACACTTCGTCTTCTGGTGCATTTGCCAAATCGACAACCGTCGGAAATTTTTCCATGAAATTCGCATAATAAGGCTTAACGGTCTCTACTCTCGTCTGCTGCAGCATGATTTCCGACACCCACACCCGATACGGATCGCGGTTGATCCGCCACGGCAGATCCCGCTTTTGCGAGTCGTACCAGGCAAGCAAATCGTGCGAAAAGCCGAAGACGTGAAATTCCTCCGGGAGAGTGTACCGCAAGCCGGTTTCTTTTTTCCTTGCCATTTCTTCGTCGTCTGCTCCTTTTATTGTGGTAACGCGGCTGGACGAAACGCCCAAACGTGCAGCTTGTCCGCTCCGCCCGCTACACAGTCGCAAAACGCGCGGTCTGCCAAGCGGTGTGCCTTGATCTGTTCGTATTCGTGCACAGTCTCAACTTCAAAGGCTTCGACAAACAAGCCCGGCTGATCCAGTCCTTCCATACAGCGGTACTGGCGCGCCCCCAACGCCTCCATGCTCTCAGCCATGGATGCGAGCAGCCGCAGAGCCTGATCGCGTTTTTCCGATTGCAGCTTGTATTCGATAAACACGGTTAGCATGCGACATGTCCCTCCTTGATCTATTCATCATACCCTTTTTGCAAAAGCGGGAACAAGCTCACAATTTTTTTCAGCGGAGGAGGGAATTATGTCGCCTCACACGCTATAATAAACAATAACAACAGCCTGGAAGGAAAGGAGGAAGACAACGATTCCATGGATACTGCCACACACTTTGCCATGGGCTTCGGATTGGCCGGGCTCGCCTACCTCGATCCTGTCGTAGCTTCTTCTCCCTCGCTTGCGGCTGCCGTTATGATCGGCACGGTCATCGGTTCGCAAGCACCCGATCTGGATGGGTTGGTCCGCCTCCGCGGCACGGCTGCCTATATACGCAACCATCGGGGCGTTTCTCACTCTGTACCGGCCTTGTTTTTATGGACAGGAGCCATTTTTGGGCTCATTCAGGCATTGATGCCGCAGACCTCCTGGCTGCATCTGCTGGGCTGGATCTTTCTGGCCGTCTGCCTGCACGTCTTCGTCGATTTGTTCAATTCCTATGGCACAAAGGGCTTGTATCCGTTTCGCGACAAATGGGTCGCCCTCAACGCCATTTTCATTTTTGACCCGTTCATTTTTGCCGCTCATCTCGTCGGCTTCATGCTCTGGGCAGCGGGCGCTCACCCCGGGCGAAGCTTTCTCTTGATTTACCTCGTGATCGCCATGTACTACTACTGGCGCTGCCAGGTGCAAAAGCGGACGACAGAGCTTGTTCGCGCGCGCATCGGCAAGCCTGGCATGTACACGATCATCCCTACCCTTTCCTGGACGCACTGGACGTTTGTCGCCAAAACCGAGCAGCACTGGTACGTGGGCGAAGTGCACTCCGGCGACGTGGCGATTTTGGACACTTTCTCCATCAAGCCTGAAAACGAAGTGATCGCCGCTGCCAAAAAAAGCTTCAAGGTCCAGTCCTTCCTCGCCTTCACGCACCACGTTCACGTAGAAACGAAGGAACGCCCCTTCGGCTACGAGGTAAAATGGATTGACCTGCGCTACCGCTCCCGTTTTCAAGGAAAAAGCCACTACATGTTCGTCGCCGTTGTCCATCTCGACTACGAATTGAATATCCGGGACTCCTTCGTCGGCTGGATTCACCGCGGAGAGGAACAGCTCGCCAAAAAGCTCGACTCCAAGCGCCAGCTCGGGTAGCCCGCAAGACAAGACCGCCAACCGCTCTTTTGGGAAAAGGGCGGTTTTTTTGCATCTGACCTGCTCAACTTGATGAAAATTGCACCTTTTTCCCAAGTCAAAAACCGACTACGATCAGGCTACACCCAAAAAACGTTGAGCTGTCAGACGGGAGGACTTTACATGATACCGATTCGCTATTCCAAACGCACGATTACGGACCAGGAACAGATCGCACAGTTTTTGCAGCAGGCCAAGGTCGGCCATCTCGGGCTGTCCAATGAGCGCGAGCCGTATGTGTTGCCGCTCAATTTCGCCTGGTGGAACGGCTGTATTTACTTTCACGGCGCGGACTCCGGTCGCAAGGTCGAGATGATAAACGCCAACAGCCGGGTATGCTTCAGCGTCTGCGAAGAGTACGGCACGATTGCCTCGCCTGTGCCTGCCCATGTGGATACGGCGTACATGAGCGTCTTTTTGGCGGGGACGATTGAACGCGTGCAGGAGCCATCCGAAATGCGCGAGGCGATGCAGGCGCTGCTGGACAAATACGTGCCGGGCTACTTTTCCGAGCCGCTGCCTTTGCAACATGTGCTCAAATACCGCTCGTCCGTGGGCAGCGCGACCGCCATCTTCCGCATCACGCCGGAGACGCTTACAGCCAAGGGCAATCCGCTGGCCGAAGAAAAGCAATTTTATCCGGGGCGAAAAGTGGAGATGGACGTGTAGCACGGCTGAAAGCATAAGCAAAGCAAAACGACACGCCCCTTACGTGGGAACGTGTCGTTTTCGCTTCGGTGGTCACCTGACAAGCCAGACGCCTGCTTTAGCGGTTGTACGGAGCAGACATGCCTGTAGTAATCGCAAGCCGGTTCCAGCTATTGATCGTGTTGATCGCCATAATCAGCGCGACGTACTGGCTCTCGTCAAAATGCTTTCGCACTTGCTCGTAGAGGGCATCGGAAACGCCATTTTGCGCGATCTGCGTCACCGCCTCGGTCAAGGCCAGAACCGCACGTTCCGCATCGGTATAGACAGCGGCTTCGCGCCAGGCGTTCAGCAGGTAAATGCGCTGCTCCGTCTCGCCGAGCTTGCGCGCATCCTGCGTATGCATATCCAGACAAAAGGCGCAGCCGTTGATTTGCGAAGCGCGAATTTTAATCAGCTCGACCAGCTTCTTGTCGAGCCCGCTCTCGTTCACGAATTTTTCAAGCTGCAGCATGGCTTGGTACGCCTGGGGGTTGGCTTGGTGGTAGTTGAATCTCGCTTGCATGTTCATCTTCCCTCTCCACTCGAATTTGACCTTTCAGTCTCAAAGACGAGCGACCTCCCCCGTTTGTGACCGATTGCCGCCATTTATTTTTTGCAGATGCGCCAATTTGTCCGGATTGACGATCAGGTACATCCGTTCGATCCGGTCTTCCTGCTGGTTCAGACTGATCTGTACGATTATTTTCAGCTCGCCTTGCGAAAAGACCGCGATGCCATCCTGCCCATTGATGGAGCGAATTTCCATCGCGGAATGATTCGCCCATCTCGGCCAGATGCCCAGCCAGAACGACGCCACCCGTCTGCCGGAAAAATCGGGCGCAGTGTGCACCAATAGCTTTTCACGTGCCGGATTTCGCTGAGGTCTGCCCCGGCCAGCGCCGCAAACGTTTCCTGTACGATGTCCTCTGCCGCAGAGCCCGTCATCCGGTAGGCGAGCGAAAACAGCAAGCCCTTGTACTCCATGTAAACTTGCTCGATGCTCGCACTCATTTATTCGGCATGACCAAACTGCCAGATCGTATGGCTCAGGCTGCCGTAGCGAAAGCTCATGTGCAGCCGCTGCGCCGCTCGCTCGTCGTCTGCTGCTCCCATCGCGTAAACGAGCGGCACAAAATGCTCGCTGCCGTAGACCGGGACCGCTTTTTCCGCATGCGGCGCAAGCTCGCGATAGCGCGCCAACTCATCGACCTTCCAGCCGGTCAGCGTCTGCTGCAGCCACTCTTCGAACTGCAAGGCCCAGTCGAAGGCGCCTTCCGACGTTTCGCGCATATTCAGGTAGGAAAAGTTGTGAATCGTGCCGCCAGAACCGACAATCAGCACGTCTTTTTGCCGCAGAGGGCTGAGCGCTTTGCCGATCGCGTACTGCTGCACAACCGTCAGATTCGGGTTGACGGACAGAGCCACGACAGGCACATCCGCTTGCGGGAATATATGGCGCAGCACGACCCAGTGGCCGTGGTCAAGCCCTCTTGTCGTGTTCAAGCCGACAGGCACGCCTGCGTCGCGCAGCAGTTGCACTGTCTCTTGCGCGATAGCTTCGTCGCCTTTTGCCGGGTACTGAATCTCGTACAGCTCTTGCGGAAAGCCGCCAAAGTCGTGAATCGTCGGAAACGTCTCCATCGTCCCCACCATCTGGTCAAAAGCTTCCCAGTGAGCGGAAAACATCACGATCGCGCGCGGGCGGCGCGGCAGTTGGCTGGACAGTTGTTGCAACGCTTGTGTATAGGAATTGTTTTCAATCGCAAGCAGTGGAGCGCCATGTGCAACGAACAAAGATGGCATCATGAGAAACACTCTCCTCTATATTTTTAAAACCAGGTTACTTTTCGTAAGTATTATAACCGATCTTTGTTCGCCTGACTATCCTCTGGAAAAAATAAAGCACGGCCCGCCCGAGGCGCTGCGCTGATGCACTAACCCCTACGGCAGCATTGCGCTTTTTTGACACGATAAAAAAGGCTTGTCGCCCATACAGATGCGACAAGCCCTTTATGATTGCTCAAAAACCAAGATTACTTCGCAGCAGCAAAGCGTTTGCTTACTTCATCCCAGTTTACTACGTTCCAGAACGCGCTGATGTAGTCAGGGCGTTTGTTTTGGTAGCGCAGGTAGTAAGCATGCTCCCAAACGTCCAGGCCGAGGATAGGTGTTTTGCCTTCCATGATCGGGCTGTCTTGGTTAGGAGTGGAGGTGATTGCCACTTTGCCGCCTTCAGCAGTCAGCCAAGCCCAGCCGGAACCGAAGCGAGTAGTTGCTGCTTTTGCAAATTCAGCCTTGAAGTTGTCGAAGCTGCCAAAAGCCGCGTTGATCGCGTCAGCCAGTTCGCCAGTTGGTGCGCCGCCGCCGTTCGGGCTGAGGATTTCCCAGAACAGAGTGTGGTTAGCATGTCCACCACCGTTGTTGCGAACAGCAGTGCGGATCGACTCAGGCAGAGCGTCCAGGTTGCTAATCAGCTCTTCCACGCTTTTTTGTTGCAGGTCAGGATGAGCTTCCAGAGCTGCGTTCAAGTTGTTCACATAAGTAGCATGGTGGCGTCCGTGGTGGATTTCCATGGTTTGCGCGTCGATATGAGGTTCCAGTGCGTCATGTGCGTAAGGCAATGCAGGAAGTTGATGTGCCATTGTAACATTCCTCCTCAAAATATGTATGGGTCAAGCTACGACCTTATTATACTGCAAGACAACTACTTTTACAACAAATCGGTATGCAAAGTATATTAATCTAGCAATTCTTTTTAAACATTTCCAACTTGCAATCAAAAAGGAGAGTGCTAGACTTGGTTTATTACATACTTAGAGAATCAGGTGATTTCAATGGAAATGGACTTACTCACGGTATTGTTTCTCGCATTCTTCGGATTTGTCGCCGCTTTCATCGACAGCACGGTCGGCGGCGGCGGTCTTATCTCCCTGCCTGCGCTGCTCGGTCTCGGCCTGCCTCCCTATCTGGCGCTCGGCACCAACAAGCTCGCAGGCACGATCTCTTCTGCGACCAGCTCCTTCACTTTTATCCGCTCGGGCAAATACGACAAGAAACTGATGTTCATTCTTTTCCCGGTTTCGCTCGTAGGCGCTTATTTCGGAGCAAAGACGGTGCTGTTCGTTCCCCAGGAGCTGTTGAAGGTGCTCGTCATCGTGATGATGGCGCTGATTTTTGTCTATACCTTGTTCAACAAACGGTTCGGGCAAGACTCCAACTACAAAGGGATGACCAAGTTTACCCTTGGCATCGGCATTCCTTTTACCTTTTTGATCGGATTTTACGACGGCTTCTTCGGACCGGGCACCGGTTCTTTTTTCGTTTTTTTGATGGTGCTGCTGTTCGGCTATGACTTCGTGATCGCGGCAGGAAACGGGCGGATTTTGAATCTGGCCAGCAACCTCTCTGCGCTGTTCGTCTTCTGTCTGGAGGGCAAGGTCATTTTCCTGACCGGGCTTGTCATGGGGATCGCCATGCTGCTCGGCGCGAGCATCGGCGCCAAGGTCGCTATCAAAACCGGGGTTCGCTACGTCCGGCCGCTGTTTTTGATCGTCTCGATCACCTTGATTACGAAAATGATCTACGAGCTGATTTTTACCCAATAAGCAAAACCGCTATCGAGGCATGCTCAAGAATGAGCGACCGCGGGCAGTTTCCTCCCGCAAGTTTAGCCGGATTGCCGTATGGCGATCCGGCTTTGTCATGCCAAAAATAAAAAGCCTGGCCAAAGCCAAGCTCCCCTACTCTTCTTTCCCTTTTCGTTGCTTCATGCGCAATATGATGCCGTCGATGAGAAGACCAATGCCCGCTCCGTAAAAAGGTGCTGCGAATCGGGTCCCTTCCCCCATCGGCAGATCTTTTAAATACACGACCAATACACCTGCAATAAAACCGATCATCGTGTAACGCAGACGGGTCGGTCCCATAACGACACCCCCTCCGCACTACTTCCCGAATTTATTTGGCATTTTCATATTTTTCATGGTACGGCTCATTTGTTTGAGCTGCTTTTGATTGAGGTTCATCCCCATAGAACGGGCCATGGCTTGCAGTTGTTTTTCGTCCATCTGCATGTTGGACATTTGTTTTTTCAAGTAATAAGTGCCTCCGGCAAAACCGCCCACGAGGCCGAGTAACAGTGTAACGATCGGGATTACCCAGTTGTACCAAGCCATCAATACATTACCATCCTCTTTGCGTAGTTACGAACTCTTTTATTGTACCATAGATGGGCATTCTGTACATTGCAACCCGCGAAATTGGTGAGACTGCCCCAAGCCATCTCGGCCATTCCAAGCATATCCTAATGGCAAGAGGTGATGCACAAATGGCTCCTATCCTGATTGTGGACGCCGGGCACGGTGGAGTCGATCCTGGCGGCGGCAACAACGCCCAGTTTCTCGAAAAAGATATGACTCTGCAAATTTCTTTGTATCAGTTCAATCGCTTCAAGGAACTGAACATTCCGGTCGCGATGACGCGAACAAACGATACTACGCTTTCCAGCGATGCACGGACGACTCTTGTGCGAAACAGCGGCGCGCGCTACTGCATATCCAACCATATCAACGCAGGTGGCGGCCGAGGCTCCGAGGTCATCTACTCGATCTATGGCTCCGCCGCCTTTCCCCGCATAATCCAGGAGGAGCTGGAAGCGGAGGGAATGCCCAATCGCCGGATTTTCACCCGGACGCTCCCGAACAATTCCAACCGGGACTACTACTACATGCACAGGGAAACCGGCAGCGTCGAAACCGTGATTATTGAGTACGGCTTCGCCGACAACCCGCTGGACGCCGACAAGCTCGCCAGGGATTGGAAACGGCTCGCCGAAGCGGTCGTCCGCGCTTTTTGCGAATACGCCAAGCTGCCTTACCGTCCTCCGGCCACACCAACCCCTGCTCCGACCCCCGCTCCGACTCCAGCCCCTACTCCCGCTCCCACGCCGTCGCCAACGACTACTCCCAGCCCAGGAAACGGAGGTGGAGGAACGTTGCCAGATTGGAAACAGGAAGCAATCGACTGGATGTTTGACCAGGGTCTTTTGACCAACGAAGATTGGCGCAGCCAGGCTGACAAGCCTTTGCCGCTCTGGGCGGAGGCGATCATCTTGAAGCGCCTGTATGAGCTATTGAAAAAATAAGAAATGGAGGCAGTGTCCCGTGGGCTTCGATCTCGGCTTAATCATCGCCTTTGCCCTGGCAGGCACCGCTACCTTGTCTGATGTGCTTCGCATCCCCAAAAAGCTGCGCAGTTGGGTAGCCGTTGTCTTGATTGTCGGGCTGTACATGGTCAACCAATGGCTGTACTCGTCGGGCTTTGACTGGAAAACAGCGCTGATGGAAGGCGTAACAGCGGGCTTGGCCAGTGTCGGTATTCACTCGTCCGCGAAGAATACGATCGAGCAAGTCAGCAACAGAAAAAACCAGAAAAACGATTCTCAATCCGCCGTATAGCGCGTCAGCGGCGTATCTGCCAGACCTGAATAATTTTTCTTGGCCGGCACACTCAACACCTCGTCCTCCGGAAAGCGATAGGCGGTCAGCATTCCGCCAAACACGCACCCTTGGTCGATGTTGATTGTGCCGTTTTTTCGTTTCGGCTCCGGGTGGGGATCGTGTCCCCAGACGATAATCGGGCTTGTCACTTTTCGTTCCTTGGCCCACTCCCGGCGAATCGGACGGCCATCAGGCCCGGTCCCGGCTACGTCCCCGTAACGGCAAAACGTATAGACAGCCGGCGATTCCATGCCGATGTAGTCATCCTTAATGCCTGCGTGCACGGCAACGGCTTCCAGCTTGTCATGGCGGCGAATCATCATGTGCGATGGCGAGGAGAACAAGAGGCGCCGACTCTGCTCCCGCAAAAGAGACGCTTTTTTCGGCCCGAACTCTTGCTGGTAGAGCCGCAGCTCCTCCTCCACCTTTTCATCGCCATGTGCCAGTGTAACAGGTCTTCCGTCCAGCCAGCGGGCGATTTTCCAGCCGTGATTGCTGTCGACCATCTCCGCCAGCCCGGCTGTGACGTGGAGGTGGAAAAATTGCAGCATCTTGATGGAGTACGGCCCGCGACTTGTAATGTCTCCGAGGGAAAGGAGCTTTCGGCCCTGGGGGTGACGATAGGTGCCGTCCTGGCTCCGTTCGTACCCCAGACGCTGGATCAATTCCATAAACTCGTCGTAACAGCCGTGAACATCTCCGATAATGTCCACGCCATTGTCCGCCGAAAGCACCTTGGAGCGTGTCTGAGGTTTGTGCCTCATAGCCCGTCCCCTCCTTTCCCAATCTGTTACTTACTATCTTTACCACATCCGCAAAAAAAACTCAAAAAAGCCCCTCATAACGAGGAGCATTTTCGCTTTTTTCACGCTGTTAGCCAAGATTATGCGTGTGCACGTAAATGGCCGCCTGTGTGCGGTCCTCGACATTCAGCTTGGCGAGGATATTGCTGACGTGCGTCTTTACCGTTTTGATCCCGATAATCAGCTCGTCGGCAATTTCCTGGTTGGACTTGCCCTGGCCGATCAGCTTTAAAACTTCAAGCTCGCGCGGGGTCAACTGCTCGTGCGGGTGCGATTCCTGTCCGTGCCGGAAACGGGCCATGATTTTTCCTGCCACTCGCGACTCCAGTACAGGCTCTCCTGCTGCAGCCGAGCGGATCGCCTTGGCGATTTCGGCCGCACGCGAAGTCTTGAGCAAGTAACTGAAGGCCCCCGCTTCGATGACCGGATATACTTTTTCGTCGTCGATAAAGCTGGTGAGGACGATGACTTTGCTCGCTGGACAAGCTTCACGAATGCGCCGGGTCGCTTCCACACCGCCAATGCCCTCCATGACCAGATCCATGAGCACGACATCCGGTCGCAGCTCTACCGCCATCCGCACTCCTTCTTCTCCGCTGCCCGCTTCTGCCACCACCTCGATATCATCCTCGGTTGACAAGTAAGCAGCCAGCCCCATCCGCACCATCTCATGATCGTCTACCAGTAATACGCGAATCACAGAAATTTCACCCTTCCCGTTCCGGCTGTGACATCAAGGGAATCCGCACCTCGATTTGCGTCCCCTTGCCGATCGCTGAATAAATCTCCATCGAGCCGCCTACCTCGGCCACCCGCTCCTGCATGCTGCGCAGGCCGTACGACGTCATTTTTTCTCCATCCGGATCAAAGCCGACGCCGTCATCGGTTACCCTGAGCCGCACCTGCTCCTGCAAGGTAAACAGCTTGACCGCAATCTGCCTGGCTTTGGCATGCCGCAGCGTATTGGACAACGACTCCTGCAAAATCCGGAACAGATGATCCTCAATGCCGCTCGGCAAGCCTTCGACGTCTTCAATCTCCCACGTCAGCTCCATCGTATTTTTACGTTCCAGTTCATCCAAAAGTTCCAAGATCGCTTCTTTCAGCGACTTGTTTTGCAGCGTGGCGGGGCGAAGATGCAAGAGCAATGCCCGCATCTCCGCCTGGGCGGCCGCTGCCATTTCTTCCACCAGCTCAATCTGCTGGGCGGCGCGCTGCGGATTTTTCTCCACCAGCCGCCGCATCGCTGCCGTCGTCATGGCGATCGCAAACAACTGCTGACTGACCGCATCGTGCAGCTCGCGTGCCAAGCGCTGCCGCTCCTCGGTGACGGCTGCCTGCTTGACCTGCTCTGCCAGGGCCGCATTGTGATTGGACAGACGCTGCAAGGACGCGACCTGCTCCTCCCACTGCGAGGCCAGCCGATTCAACTGCCAGCCCAGCTCGCCGACTTCATCGACGCCCAAATCCGGCACGCGGTAGGAGAGCATCCCCCGCCCGAGCTTCATGGCGGCTTCCCACAACACGCTGAGCCTTTTCTTGAGCAGGTTCCCGACGATGTAGGAGATAATCAGCGCCACCAGCACACCGACCGGAAGCGACACGACAAACGCCGCCAGTTGCACCAGCCCGTCAGGCTGCGCGGGCAAGGTCACTCCCAAGTAATCTTCCATCCACAAAACGACCTTCGGATCGCCAATCAGGCTGTTGTACCAGCGATGAACCTCCGGCATATCTTTCCACACAAAATAGAGCCAAAAGAAACAAATAAACGAAACGACCACTGCACTTCCGGCAAGCAGGACGCCGTAGCGCACATATTGCCACTGAATACTCGCTAATCGCTGTCGACGCATCCGCCAGTACCTCCTAGATGTACTTGACTTTTATATCGCCGACGAGCAGCGAGATATGCACATTCACTTTTTGAGCCGCCTCTTCGTATTGATCGGAGCGAATCATGACGCTGCGGTTGATTCCGCCCTGACGGTGGCTCAGCACTTCCAGATCGCCCAGACTCAGCTCTGCGTTGACAGAAACCGGGAGATCGACGGGAACGTATATCGTGACATCCCCCACCCAGCCTTCCACAACCAGCACCGCTTCATCCTGCATCAGCACCGCGCGGGACAGGTCTATGACCACATCCCCGATCCCGTGCCACACATGCAGGGCGCTCAGTTCAAAACGTCCCGAGGTCAGATGGTAATCCCCGATCAGCGAGCTGCGAGAATCTTTGGGCAAAATCCGTTCACGGTAGGCAGATTCTCCCTCCTGCTCAGGCAGCTTGCCGCGTGAAGGCTTCCATTTGTTCAAGCTGTCCAGCCATTGGGCAGCTTCCTGGCGAATCCCGCTCGGCTGAGCCGTTTGACTCCCGCCGCCCATGGCGGAAGCTGGCGTCTCATCCGGAGCTGAAAACGGCGGAAGGGGCGGACGATTTCCTCTTTCTTTGGTCTTGCCGCGAATCAATCGAAAGCCAAAATAAATAAACAGGACAGGCACAGCGAGTTGAAACAAATCGTCCACGCCGATGCCAAACCACATATCCAGCGCGATAATGAATCCTAAACAAAACAGAATGCCGCCGCCAATCCGCTTGTTCTGTCCCCACAGGCGAACGCCGAAGTAGACGAGCACCATGGGCCACAGGTCAAACAGACCGAACGAAATAATATGCAAACTGTCTAATAAAAGGCCGATTCCTGTCAAAATAATCAGGACGCCGGCCAACATTGTGTGCAAGCGGGACAGTTTCACAAAAGTCTCCTCTCTTACGCCCCATGCCGATCTTTTTCACTTTGTCCGTTACGACATGTATAAATGAATGCAGGTGGGATATTCAGCAAGGTGAAGTCTGTCTCTACCAAGGAAAAACGCGCCTGCAGCTCAGCCTGGAGTTGTAGCGAATATTGGAATGTAATGAACAGACCGCCTGGTTTCAATACCTTTTGCACTTCGTCCAGGATCGCTGTTCGCAACTCTTGCGGAAAATTGGCAAACGGCAGGCCGGAAATAATGACATCTGCCTTGCCAAGCTCCAGCTCCTCCAAATATTGTCCGAGTCTCGTCGCTTCTTCCCTGACAGGAAGATCAGGAAAGCGTGATTGAAGGATGGATCGAAACTGGCTGTCACGCTCCACAAGCACATAGTCGGTACCAGGATTGATTTTTTGATAAATGGTTTGGGTAAAAGCGCCCGTGCCAGGTCCCAGCTCAAGAATGACATCTGTTGAAGCCCAATTGACGTGGCTCAACATTCGCTCACATAAATACCGAGAGCTGGGGATCACGCTGCCTACACGTCCAGGCTCAGCGATGAACCTTCGCAAAAAGACCATGAAGTCTGCCAAGAATCGTACCTCCTAGGGGAAAAGCAGCCTGCTATACAGGCTGCCTGATTGACACACTCTATTCTACAACCAATCCCCCAGTTCCTGTCCAATCAAGATTGTTCCGGCTGGGCGGACGCTGGTTTTTTCTCCTTCAACGACGCCTTGATGCTGGCAAGCTCCGCATCCAGATCGTCTTTTTCCAGGTCAGACAACGCGCTCTCCCAGGCGAGGTTCGTTTGGCGCCATTGGCCGCTCATTTGTGCCTCCGCCTCCATACGCATCACTTTTTCTTCCATACGAGCGAACCCGCGGCCTGCGGACTGATTGCCAATCCCTGCTACCGCATGATTCACCTGCTTTTGCGTGCGGGCTACTTGTGCCCGTGCCATCAGCGTGAATTTTTTTGCGCGCATTTTATAGAACTCTTCCTTCAGTTCGGCCAGCTTTTCACGCATTTGCGTAGCGGCCTCGGAAGCTGCCAGATAGAGTGTTTCGTACTCGGCTGCACGAGCTTCATACTGCTTTTTGTCCGCAAGAGCGCGGCGGGCAAGCTCGTCTTCCCCTTCTGTCAACGCGAGCTTTACTTGACGGTCGCGCTTTTCGATCAAAGCGTTCGCTTCGTCCAGTTGCTGGCGGAATTTCTTTTCCAATGCTACCTGGCGGGCGACAGCCACTTCGACCTGTCCGATTTCCACTTCCATATCCCGCATGTATTGATTCAGCATAACTACCGGATCTTCCATCGAATCCAGGGCGTCATTTACCGAAGCTACTGTCAGGTCACGCAAACGTTTGAAAATACTCATTTTCAATTCCTCCTCATCATATCACATCGTGTCATTTCATCCAAAAGCTCTCGCGACATGGCTGCTTATGGCTGGCGGCGGGTCATTTCTCTTTCCCACGCGTCCAGCGTGTCTTCTTTTAATACTTTTTGTGCCCACTGACGTTCCCAGGCTGGCGGCGCTTCTTTGGGGACATGGCCGGGGCGCAGTAAGCGATACCCCAGATAAATCACACCAATGGCCAGTAAGCCGTGAAACAGCAGATGGAGCTTGCCGATCAGCATCAGGAACCCGAACAGGAAGATCACGATTCCCCAAAAACGCGAACCGGATTGTCCCATGATTTTTCGAGCGCCGTACAGCATGATGATCGCCGGAATCAAAAGCCCGATCAGATCACCAAAGTCGATTCCTACTTGATCCAGGAGAACCAACCCGCCGATCAGCAAGAGAACTAGCCCGAGCAAAACCTTTCCAGACCGTTCACTCATTGCTCGCTTACCTCCTATCATCTTTTGCGTGTGTGGTGCTTGTTGAACCTTATGGCCTTATTGTAGCCCCCCGCATAGGCTCCCCATAACGGGCGTGCGGTTGGTTTTTCCCTCCGTCCTTGGACGGAGAGCATTTCCTGCCATAATCGGACGAGCCTGCTCCTGCCCTTTTCTCGACCCGGCGCTTGCATTGTCGAAGCAAATCGTTACAGCATCAGACAAAATTTTGTGACAAAAAGGTGAACAAGCGGTTACAAAAGAGGGAAAACGGGAAAAGCGTAGAATCTTCGTAAAGTGCGTGTAAAAAAACATCGAAAATAGCCGAATTCCGCATGTCGGAAACGGGGGAACCAGTTTTTTGGGGTGAATGATTGCATGTTGGCAATCTAGGGCGTCCTTTCGACCGAACCCTTCAGCTAACTTCGTAGGCTCACGAAAGGAGCAGTTTCTTTTGCGCAAGGTGGTACTGTCTTTACTTATGGCCGGAATGCTGGCTATGGGAGCCGGCGCTGCACACGCGGCCGAGGGTGCAACACTCGAAGACGTGGTCAGCGAACTGTATGGCGTCCCTTACAAATCATCCGGTACGTCCAAAAAGGGCTTTGACTGCTCCGGTTTCACACGCTACGTATTTGATGCGTTAGGTGTAGACCTGCCTCACAATTCTGCCGCCCAATACGAACTGGGGACAGAGGTTGCCAAGAAAGACTTGCAGCCTGGAGATCTTGTGTTCTTCAATACAAACGGACGAAGCATCTCACACGTAGGCATCTACATCGGGAATGGCACATTCGTGCATTCGGAATCTGGCCGCGGCGTCGTCAACACCAAGTTGAACGACCCGTACTACTGGAGCAAGCGTTATGTTGGCGCCAAGCGCATCAGCACACCTGTTCTGGAAGCGGCAGCTCCGAAAAAGGAAAACGCGGTGCAAGCTGCATCGTTGTCGGAAAATCAAGCACAAAAGAAGTAGTTCGGCAAAAAATAAGAGCCAGGGACATTGCGTCTCTGGCTTTTTCTGACGAAATTTAGGACCAGGTCTAAAGAGGTGCCCCTACCTATAAGTAAAGATGCATGAATGGACGGATACTTGCCCTTATCATGTGAAAGCATGTTATGATAGACAGGATTAGTTCTTTGTGCCATAGCACCTCATCCACCTATTATATTAGAAGTAACTGGGGGTAATTCCGGTGAAAGATCACATTTTGATCGTTGATGACAACCAGGAGATTATTGAACTGCTTGAAGATATTTTGGAAAACGAAGGCTTCCAGGTTTCCTCGGCGGAAAATGGCGAGGATGCGCTTGCTCTTCTGAGCCAGGGCGAGCGGCCCAACCTCATTTTGCTCGATATCATGATGCCGAATATGAGCGGCTACGAGCTGTGCTCGCAAATTCGCCGCGAATGGGATTTGCCGATCCTGTTTCTCAGCGCGAAAAGCAAGGCGGTCGACAAAGTCGTCGGCTTCGAAATCGGCGCCGATGACTACATTACGAAGCCGTTTGACACCGAAGAGCTGCTGGCTCGCATCCGCGCTCATCTGCGACGCTACGAGCGCATTCGCAAGCATACCGAGGAGCAGCCGGAAAAAGAGACGCCCAGCTCCCCGATCACCGTCCTGAAGTTCAAGGACTTGGAGATCCACAAGGAAACGTACTCTGTCTACGTCAACGGCCAGAAGATTGAGCTGTCCACAAAAGAGTTTCAACTACTGACGTTCCTCGCCGAAAATGCCGGGATCGTGTTCACGCGGGAACAAATTTACGACCGCGTCTGGGGGTACGGCTACGGCTCCCTCAACACCGTGACGGTCCACATCAAAAACTTGCGCGAGAAGCTGGAAACAGAACGACAATTCATCAAAACACAATGGGGGACAGGCTACGTATTCATCGGGGAGAAACTGTAGATGAGTCTTCGCAACAAGCTTTTTCTCTCCTTTATCGCCTTGATTACCCTCAACATCCTGCTGTTCAAATTTGTCTTCCAGGACATCATCATCGACCAGTTGAAAAACGACCGTCACAACCAGTACCAGGCGGAAAAGGATGCGGCAGAAAAGGTCCGGCTCAACCAACTACTGCGCTCCAGCAACTTCAAGGACCCGATCGAGCGCCAGGAACTGGAGAAGCAGTTGCCGGAAGACGTCATGTACCGGATGGTCGTGAAGGACGCGAGCGGCAACACGATTTACCACAGGCCGTCACAAGCCTACTCCTTGAAGCTGTCCCTCCCTTCCACCACGAAAAGCGACCTGAAAGTCGTGGCAGAGTACCATTTTCAGCAGGAGCCTCCCCGTGCGGGAGAGATCGTCGTCTACTTCTACACGGACGATTACGACATGATGGCTACAACCGGAGTCTCCATGATGCTCTGGTTTATTTACGGAAGCCTCGTCCTCGTCGGCCTGCTGCTGCTCGCCCTGTTCCTCCGCTGGATTTTGCGCCCGGTCAATGAGCTGGCCCGCGTCACGCAGGAAATTCGCGAGGGCAAACGGCTTGTGACGTTTACGTACCGCTCGCACGACGAGTTCGGACAGCTTTTTCGCTACTTTGGCGACATGGTCGACGAGCTGCGCTTTTCCGAAGAGAGACAGTCGGAAATGATCGCCTCCATCGCCCATGATTTTCGCACGCCGCTGACCACGATCAAAGGCTACGCCTCCTACATCGGCTCCGGGCGGGTCACGGACCTGACGCGGATTCAGAAGCAAATGGGCAAAATCGAAGTGAAGACGAGCGATCTGGAAAAGCTGCTGGACGAGTTGCAGGACTTCACGGTGCAAAGTACGGAGGTGCGGCTCAACATTAGCCGCATTCACGTGAAAGGATTTTTGAAAGGAATTATCGAGGACTATTTGGCGCGGGTAAAGGAAGCCGGCCTGACGTTTCAATGGAAGTTGCGCGTATCCAATGAGCTGCACATCGAAGCCGATGAAACAAAGCTGCGTCGCGTCATGGAAAACTTGCTGAACAACGCGATTCACTACAACAAGCCGAATGGCTCGATTTTGGTTACATGCGACCAGCGGGAAGGCCACGTGCTGTTTTCCGTCATAGACAAAGGGGAAGGAATCGCAGCCGAGGATTTGCCCAAAATCTTCAACAAGTTTTACCGCGCAGAGAAGTCCCGCAACCGCAACAACGGCGGCACAGGGCTTGGGCTGACCATCTGCCAGAGCATCGTGCGCCGCCACGGCGGAGAACTCACGGTAAACAGCGAACAGGGAATAGGAAGCAGCTTCTCCTTCACCATTCCCTTTTATCACAGTTAGTTTATATAGATTTATTAGCAGTTAATTTATTTTTTATATTTCTCTGCTAAAGTATTTCTTGTAAGCATGTTGCTTTCAGTGATAAATAACCCCCAGTTCGGTATCTGACACATCACGGCGAAACCGTAGTGCAAAGATGCCTCTTTTTTTTGCCTTACTCCCGCTTTTCCAGGCGCATCGGCAGGCCGTTTTTCGGACGCAGCGTAACGAGCGGCTCCGGCTCCACTACATGACCAGGCTCTGCCAGCCGCAGGCGGTAGCGCTGCGCGATCGTCGCCAAAAGCAGGGCAGCTTCCATCAGAGCGAAGTTGTTCCCGATACAAACCCTCGGCCCTCCCCCGAACGGAAAATAGGCATACGTCGGGTTGCGTTTCAGCAGATCGCCCGCGAATCGCTCCGGAATAAACTCATCCGGCTTCTCGTAGTAGCGCTCCAGACGATGCATGACAAACTGGCTCATCATCAGCGTATCGCCAGGCTGATACGTGTGATCGCCAATCTGTACCTCTTCGACCACTTCCCGATTAATCGTCCAGGCAGCCGGATACAGGCGCAGCGTTTCCGAAACGATGAGGCTCGTGTAGGTAAGCTTAGGCAAATCGTCGACCGTAGGCAGCCTGCCGTCCAATACAGTCGCCAGTTCCTCGTGCAGCTTGGCCTCGACATGCGGATGAGTCGCCAACAAATAAAAGATCCACGACATCGTATTGGCTGTCGTCTCGTGACCGGCAACGAAAATCGTCATGACCTCGTCTCTCACCTGCTCGTCTGTCATCCCCTGGCCGTCGTCCTCATCCCGCGCCGCAAGAAGCATCCCCAACAAATCGTCCTGTCTGTCGTCTTGGCTGTTTCGCCGTTCTTCGATCAAGGAATAAATCGTTTGATCCAGCGTTTCATTCGACTCCAGAAACTGTCGATTGCTTTTTGTCGGAACCGACAACGGAATGTCGATAAAGGAGGAAGCTTTGTTCGCCACATATTTCAGTCCGACGTCGATCGCATGTCCGATTTTGTCGGCGCCCTCCTTGATGCTTTTGCCAAACATCGTTTCCGTAATGATCGCCAGCGTCACCCGCATCATATCGTCGTGGATGTCGCGGACTTCCCCTGCTTTCCAGTCCTCCAACAGCTCGACAGCCTGGCGCACCATCGCCTGGCCGTAGCCGGCAATCCGCTCCCGGTGAAAAGCCGGCTGCATCAGTCTGCGCTGGCGCATGTGCTTCTTGCCTTCGCTGGTGAGAATCCCGTCGCCGACGACGGCTCTGGCGACCTGCAAGCCTTTTCCTTTTTTGAAATGGTCTTGCTTGGTCACGAGCACTTCTTTGATCTGGTCGGGATTGGTCAGCAAATAGACATGCCTTTTCGGCCCAAAACGAAAGTGAACGACATCGCCATGCTCGGCAACAGCGTCGCGGATAAACTGCAGCGGGTCTTTGCGAAAAGCAAGCAAATTGCCGGAAATCGGCAAGCCGCGTGGTCCTGAGATTGTCACACCCATGGAAATCCCCCTCATGTGCTTCGATTAGATTACCGATAGTATCCGGCATGAAAAGGAGTTTATGCGAAAAAAAGCCACCTGAAAATTTCAGGTGGCGAAAAAGGCGTACCGTTGTTAGCGTGCGACAGGCTGCTCTGCGCGCAGCAGGCGAGAAGCGATCAAACGCTCCCGCACTTTGATGCCGATCAGCGCGGCGAGCACCGCTTTGATAACGCCTACGACCAAAAACGGCGTAGCGCCGAAGGCAATGGCTTTGTCCCACGGGATATCCAGCACGTATTTGAGCTGAACGCAACCGAAGGCGAGCGTCACGAACATGCCGATCACGTTGGCGACGACCGCATGCTTCAAGGTGAAGCCGAATTTTTCCAAAAAGAGGCCTGTTACATAGGCAGTGGCGATGAATCCGAAAATAAACCCACCCGTTTTGCCGACCAAGACTTGTACCCCGCCGCTTGCTTCCGCAAAGACGGGCAAGCCGACTGCTCCAAGCAACACGTAAATCAAAAGAGCGAGCGTGCCGTAGCGACTGCCCAGAATCGTCGCAGCAAGCCCTACCGCCAACGTCTGCCCCGTGAACGGGACCGGAATGAGCGGCAACGGAACGGTCAGTTGGGACAGCACTGCCGTGACAGCGGCAAAAATGGCGGACAACAAAAGCCATCTCAAACGTTCGTTTCTCATGCGTAATAGCCTCCAATGTTAACTAAAAATATAATAAGGTTAACAAAATGATAATACGCATGAATGAAATTGTAAATCCCTATGTTTGCTTGACGTAGTTTTGCAGACCGGCAAGCGATTGAATCGTGTGCTCGATCAGCAGCCGCAGGTCGTCGATGTTGCCCTCGTCGATCTTGCGGTGAAAGTCCAGCGTCACGCGGTTTTCCCAACTTGGCGGCGGCCATTCGATCCGGTGCTCCGGCAGCTTCGCCGACAGCGTCTGGGTAATGTACGGGCGCTCTCCCCAAATGTCGTTGAGGATCGCCGTAATCTCTTTTGCGCTGTTCGGAATGTCGCCGGGCTTTTCAAGCTGCATGTAAAAATGAATGCAAATCGTGCAGCCGATATGCTCCACGAGCGGCGTTTCCAGTTGCTCCGCGGCTATGTCGCCCAGGCTCGTGCGCAGTTGCATTTGCGCCCGCACGCCCTGGTCATTTTCCGCGTACTCGGCCAGCTTGAAGTCGATCTGGAACAAGCGTTGGAACGTCGCCATATCCATGACGTCCGACCGATTGGTAATCGTGATCGCCCCGTCAAAATCGCGGTCGTACACCGCGCCTTCCAGCACCACTCTGATATTGTCAAATACCAGCGGATGAAACATGGGGTGCCCTCCTTTTGTTCTCACTGCCTGGACCTGTGTTACAGGCCCCGTTTGGTTTTCTGTCACTAGCATGCCTGCTTTTTTGCGCATTTGCAAGCAAGAACAGACTTCCCCATAGCGAAAAGCGCTCCGGGAGTGGTACCATGGGAGGGAACCAACGTCAGAGGTGACAAACATGTTTCTCATCGGAATTTTAGTCGTTGTTGCGATTTTCGGTGAAATTTTTCACCGCTTGAACCCGTGGAAAAAGCCCGAGCCGGCCTATGAGGAGCTGGTCGCGCAAATCAAGGAGGCGGACTGGTACAGAGAGCTTTCTCGCGACGAGGCATGCCGCCGCGTGCTGGAAAACGATCCGCACGTCCAAGCCTACTATGCCAGCACCTACGAAGCCCAGCGCTTGCTGACACAGGAGGGCTTCCAGCTCGGCCTGATCGACTACGTAAAGGAACAGGCCGCCAAGTCCCAGGCCAAACCGCATTGAATGGCAAAGTGCCGCTGCCAGACAAGCAGCGGCTTTTTTGTGGAAAAAGCTTCCGGCGCTTTTCATAAAAGTAGGGGAGAAGCGCATGCGGCACGGTTTGCCCAAATGAGAAAACTTAGGCTATTGGCGCAGCCCTGGGTGCACTGATACCGGATAAGAAGCTGATCGCACAAAAAAGGCATACCCTCTGGCTCCAGCCGTTCGGTACACCTGATCTATGCTGTATTCATCTGCTTACCGTTTTTGGTGGTAGTGCTTGTAGGCGTCGTAGGATGCCTGCTCCTGGCAAGTGAAGCATTCGTTCGCGTAAGACTCAGCCTGCTCGTTGATGGTCTGGCCGCAAGCTGCGCAGCATTTTGCTTCGAGGTTTCGGAAAAACGTAGTGATTGGCGTCATGATTATAACCCCCCGTGTGTTGTTATCTGTATTGTATTACAACAGCGCCTGTTTTATAAAAGTTTGTTATAATACATTACGCCACAATACCTTCTTCTCTCGCTCAAATGCTCCCGTTTGCTCCATTTTTCTCTGTATTCATACATTTTTGCAAATTCGGCATCTGTTGTAACACAATGTTCTTAAATCAACAGGTTAAACAAATACGGATCGTTGGTGATCTCGACATAGCGGATGCCGTGCTGCTTCATCCGGCTAATCAGCGGCTGGTAGTCCTCCTGGCACTTCATCTCGATGCCGACCAGCGCCGGGCCGTTTTCCTTGTTGTTTTTCTTCGTGTACTCAAAGCGCGTGATGTCGTCGTGCGGACCGAGCACCTTTTCCATGAACTCGCGCAAAGCCCCGGCGCGCTGCGGGAAATTGATGATGAAATAATGCTTCAAGCCTTCATGCAGCAGGGAGCGCTCCTTGATTTCCTGCATCCGGTCGATATCGTTGTTTCCGCCGCTAATGATGCAGACGACGTTTTTGCCCGCGATCTGCTCCTTGTAGTAGTCGAGCGCGGCAATCGACAAGGCCCCGGCAGGCTCGACCACGATCGCGCTGCTGTTGTACAGCTCCAGAATCGTCGTGCATACTTTGCCCTCTGGCACGAGCACGATATCGCTCAGCACCTCGCGGCAAATGCTCATCGTCAACTGTCCGACCTGTTTGACTGCCGCTCCATCCACGAACTTGTCGATCTCATCGAGCGTCACGACGTCGTCTCTCTCCAGCGCCGCTTTCATGGATGCCGCTCCCGCAGGCTCCACCCCGATGATTTGCGTATCCGGGCTGATGCCTTTTACATACGTGCCGACCCCTGCCGCCAGGCCGCCGCCGCCGATGCTCATGAAAACGAAGTCAGCAGGCTCCTCCAGATCGTTCATGATCTCCAGCCCCACCGTGCCTTGCCCTGCCACCACCAGCGGATCGTCGAACGGATGGACAAACGTCCGGTCTTCCTGCAGGCAATATTTCATCGCTTCTGCGAACGAGTCGTCAAAAGTGTCCCCGATCAGCACGACCTCCACATACGAGCCGCCGAACCGTTTGACCTGGGAAATTTTTTGGCGCGGGGTCGTCGTCGGCATGAAAATCGTGCCCTGGATTTGCAGATTCTGGCACGAGTACGCGACTCCTTGCGCGTGGTTACCCGCACTGGCGCACACTACTCCGCGCTCGCGCTCCTCTGCGGACAGGCTGCGCATGAAATGGTACGCTCCGCGAATTTTAAAGGAGCGGACGACCTGCAAATCTTCCCGCTTCAAATAGACGTTGCAGCCGTAGCGCTCGGACAGCACGTTGTTTTTTTGCAGCGGTGTCTTCTCCACTACGTCTTTCAATCCGTGGTTTGCCACCACAATTTCTTCCACTCTCACTGTATGCATGACTCTCTGGCCCCTCCCAAACGTTGGTTGTCTCTTTTTTTCATAGAAAAAGCCTCCGCCTCGCCAGCAGCGCTTGGTTTGCGCACGGCTGGCTGAGGCGAAGGCATCGCGGTACCACTCAGCTTCTCTGTCTTCCTCACGAAAAACAGACTTGTAGAAGTTCCACGTGGGGAACTCCCGTCCGGTAACGGAGACGAATCCGTTGTCCTCTACTCACCGCCCGATTGCGGCGGCTTTCCAGAACACTGCTCCAAGGTGATTTTCAAAACAGGCTAGGCGGCCATTCTTTCAGCACGGGGAACGGCTCTCTGCACGCTGCTCTCTGTTCCTACTCTTCCTTTTCTACGCAACTGATAACGAACTATTCAAATTATTAGTTACAAATTATAATGCGACTCTGTTTTCTTGTCAAACAAAACCGCATCCTGCTTTGGATCGCGCACAAAAAAAGAGAGCTCACACCCGGGTGGCTCTCTCTTGCTTTATGCTATCGTCGGCTGTTACACCGCTTCGTAGATGGCTTCGTAGCGCTTGCCGATCTCTTCGTCGGTCAAACCGGCTTCACGCAGACGGCCGATCAGCGCATTTGCCCAAATCTCGGTGCGTTGCGCCATTTTCGCGTATTTTTTCGCTTCCTTCACTTTGCGCTTGGCGCGATCTTCGCCGTTCGATTTGAGGTTGTCGAGGATGAACAGCATGTGCATCGTATCTTCCTCGTTCAGCTCTTTCCAGTTATCGTTCAGAAACGCGACTACTTTTTTGTAGTAGCCATCAAACTCTTCAAAGGAAATTTCGGTATCCATGTTGAGGTATTCTTTCATTTTGTCAAATAGCTCTTGCATCTAGCGTCACAACTCCCTCAGTATTCTCCGCACTATTATAACAAAAACAAGGCTGCACAGGAAGTTGCCATTATTTGTGAGCACAGCGCCCGGATGCGTGTGCACCCTCCCCATGCAACAAGTCTCGCAATCAACTATAATGAAAGGATACTGAATCGTCCTGAGGAGAACAAAGATGCCAACACACAAAAAGGAACAAGAGACAACGATACGCGTCGGCCAGCAAATGACGCTCACCATAAAAAGTCTGGGAATCAACGGCGAAGGGATCGGCTACTTCAAACGGAAGATCGTCTTCGTCGAAGGCGCTCTCCCCGGAGAGGTCGTGCATGCCGAAGTGACGGAAGCGCGGGAAAAGTACGCAACGGCCCGGCTGCTGCGCGTCGTGGAGAAGTCTTCCGCGCGCACAGTCCCGCCCTGTCCGGTCTACAAGGAATGCGGCGGCTGTAGCCTGCAACACATGGACTATGCGGCACAGCTTGCGAGCAAGCAGGAAATCGTCATCGAGTCTCTGCGCAAATACGCCCGCCTGTCCGATCCCCCCGTCGCCCCGACCATCGGGATGGACAACCCGTGGTCGTACCGCAACAAGGCGCAGTTCCAGGTGGGCAAGCAAAACGGCAAGCTCATCGCCGGACTGTACCAGACAGGCAGCCACAAGCTCGTCGATCTGGAAGGCTGCCAGGTGCAGCACGAGGCGACGACCAAAATCGTGCAAGCCGCGAAAAAAATCATCGAGGAGCTGGGCATCCCCGTCTACGACGAGCGCAAGCGGACAGGCGTCATCCGCACGATCGTGGCGCGAGTAGCTTTTGCCACAGGCGAAACGCAGCTAACGCTGGTGACAGCCACCAAGGAAATTCCCCGCGTCAAGGAGCTGATCCTGGAGCTGCGCACGCGCCTGCCCGAGCTTGTCAGCATCGCGCAAAACGTCAATCCGCAAAAAACGTCGCTCGTCTTCGGCGACCAGACGTTCTCCCTGTGGGGCAGGCCCGCTATCGCGGAAAAGCTCGGGGAGCTGTCGTTTGACTTGTCGGCGCGCGCCTTTTTCCAACTGAATCCGGAGCAGACGCAAAAGCTGTACGACCAGGTGAAAAAAGCCGCCGCCTTGACTGGCAAGGAGCTTGTGCTCGACCTGTACTGCGGCACGGGCACGATCGGCTTGTGGCTCGCTCCGCATGCCCGCGAGGTGCGCGGCATCGAGCTGATCCCGGAAGCCGTCGAGGACGCCAACCGCAACGCGGCGCGCAACCAGGCGACAAACGCAAGCTTCCACGTAGGCCGCGCCGAGGTACTGATGCCAAAATGGGCCAAACAAGGCACGCGCCCGGACGTCGTTGTCGTCGACCCGCCGCGCACCGGGCTGGATGATGCGTTGATTCGTTCGCTGCTGGATGTGCAGCCAAAGCGGATTGTGTACGTGTCCTGCAACCCGTCGACATTGGCGAAGGACGTGGCGAAGCTGCTGCAGCGGTACGAGCTGGCGAGCGTGCAGCCGGTGGATATGTTTCCGCATACGGCGCATGTGGAGAGTATTGCGTTGCTGGTAAAATAACACGTCAAGAGCAGCCTGGGTGTTGGCTGCTCTTTCCCTTTGTAGACTCCTCCCGCTATGATACGATAGTCTAAATCTGTGGGAAATCGCGACGATCGCTCGCATCTAGCAGGCACACTCTCCAAAAAGAAGGGAGTATGAAACAATGGATCTGGAAACGGTTATGCAGGAACTGGAAGCTCTGGGCAAAGAACGAACGAAGAAAATATACATGTCCAATGGTGCGCACGAACCGCTTTTTGGGGTAGCTACTGGCGAGATGAAGCCGATCGCTAGGAAAATCAAAATCAATCAGCCTTTGGCTGAGCAGCTTTACGCCACAGGGAACTATGACGCCATGTACTTTGCTGGCGTCATCGCAGACCCAAAAGCAATGACTCCGGCAGATTTTGAGCGCTGGATGGATGCCGCTTATTTTTACATGCTTTCCGATTACGTAGTGGCCGTAACCTTGGCAGAAACGGATATTGCGCAAGAGGTTGCCGATAAATGGATCGCAAGCGGCGAAGAGTTGAGAATGTCAGGGGGCTGGAGCTGTTACTGCTGGCTTTTGGGCAATCGCCCGGACCGTGAATTTTCGGAAAGCAAAATGGCCGATATGCTGGAACTGGTCAAAAACACGATTCACGCTGCTCCCGAACGGGCGAAATACGCGATGAACAATTTTATTTACACCGTGGCGGTATCGTATTTGCCGCTCCACGATAAGGCGGTCGAGATCGCCGAGGCAGTAGGCCCGGTAGAAGTCCAAGACAAAAAGGGAAAAAGCAAATTCCTGCGCGCTTCGGAAAATATCCAAAAGGCCATCGCCAAAAACCAGCTTGGTTTCAAACGCAAGTATGTAAGGTGTTAAGGCGTTCGAATTTGCGCTGGCAACTTTCGGTCGAAAGGAAAAAGAAGCGTTTTGCTCACAATTGGTTGAAGTTAGAAGCGAAATTTTTCTTCCATTCCCCCGTTGGCAGGAAAGGCGGCTATCATCAGCCGCCTCTACTTCTCCCTCATTGAATCGCCTCAGAAATATTTCTAACGGACCATTTCGATTGTTTCTTTCCAGCAAAGTAGCCAAAACGACAGAAAGCATCCAAATCCCGGCTGCAATGGCAGAAGCCATACCGTTCGTCACATGTCCTCCCAAATCGAGTGCCACTGGCGATAGAAATAAAACAAGCATGAAAATGGCTGCATACGCTAATCCCCCGGCGATTCCGGTTAGGATGTGCAAGCCATAAAAAGACTAGGTTCCATACGCTTCCGATCAGAGACAGAGGCAGCGCTCCCAACAAAGAAACGGTTAATCCAATGATGATGAGGCGGTCATTCTGAAGCGAATTACTCTTTGCTTGGTTGGAATGCCTTAAAGCTGTACATAGAAAAAAGTACAGCGCCGACAATCACTAGCGCACCTCCCAATCCAGACAAAGGCCCCCCAATGGCTTCCATGCCGGCAATAATCAAATACATCCCTCCTACCAGCAACGGGACCCCGAGCGTATGCAGCCAGAAGTGCACCTTTATCATTTTGGCATGGCGAGGCGACGAAAAAATACAGTACACAACCCCAAATAAAGCGGAAGTCACCCACCCGACCAAATTCACATGGACGTGCAAAGACGTATATTGAAAAAGATTGGTAACGCCCATCAAATACCCGATGAGCAGCCCGAGAATCAAATAAATGGTTGAAATTCGGATAAAGTATTTTCCCATCCAAACAACCTCCAAGCTTTTATTTTTTCCCCAAAATAATCCGGTGCGAAATGCTTTTGCTCTTGGTGACTCTACTTCTCCTGCCAAATGTGCCTGCAACGGAATTTTGCAAAGCGCTTATGGGCACCAAGAAAAACTAACACCGTTAGATTAAAGTCAAAAAAATAATTGATCTGTCTCCTTACAAAAGCATTTCCTTACTGCTTGGATCGAAAAGACATTCCTTTGAACGCCGCTTTGGCAGAAGGGTTGCCTTTCGACGTTTCCAAGATTGATATGGAGAAAGAATTTCGCTTTGGTTTGGAAGTATTGATGGAAGGGTTTAAAAGCAAGGCGAACTAACAGCGGCACCGTTGGTATCCGGTTACGGCTTTTTTCAATGGGTCCAAGCCGTGAGATGCCGCTCAATAAAATCCATGTCCGGGTACTGGAATGAGTTGCCTAAAAAATGCGCAGCATGACCTGGCATGTTTTTCGCTCTCTCATACGCAAGGAGTACGAAAACGTGCCATCGAATAAAAGAACAAGCCGGTCTTTGCACACTGTTTTCTGTCAAGGATACACATATAGCCCTTCACCGATCCGGCTTACGGTTTGAACGGTGCAAAGCCACAAGTAAGGTTTCCCAAACAACTGAAGAGCTAACTGCCAGCAAAACGAAAACTCAATGAGGAGTGTCCTTGATGACAATTAGCGAAAAGCACCCCAAGGTCGAAGCTTTTTTAAGCAAAGAAAAAAAGTGGAAGGCAGAATTTGAAAAGCTGCGCGAAATTGTTCGCGCCTGTGGACTAACCGAGGATTTTAAGTGGATGCATCCTTGCTACACGTTGAACAGCAAAAACATCGTATTGATCCATGGATTTAAAGAATATTGCGCGCTTCTGTTCCACAAAGGGGCTTTGCTGCCAGACCCTCATGGGATTCTCGTCCAGCAAACGGCGAATGTACAGGCGGCACGCCAGATTCGGTTCACCAATGTGCAAGAAATCATCGAGCTGGAAGCCATCCTCAAAGCTTACATTCAGGCAGCGATCGAAGTGGAAAAAGCCGGTTTGGAAGTAGAGTTTAAGCAGGATACAGAAGACATCATTCCAGACGAGCTCCAAGCCAAATTCGCGGAAGACCCTGCCTTGAAAACGGCGTTCGAAGCGTTGACGCCAGGACGGCAACGTGCGTACATTCTTTATTTTTCTCAACCGAAGCAAGCCAAAACCCGGGAGTCCCGGATTGAAAAATACAGGCAGCAGATTCTCGATGGGAAAGGAATGCACGATTAGGCGATTCGCTAAGCGCGTAACCACTCATCTGGGCCGCTCCGCCCCTCATACCAGTAGCCAAAGCGGAAATGCCATTCCAAAAAGGCACCAGTTCATCCGTAGCTGGTGCCTCTTCCTTTTTTACAAGCACTTGGGAACAGCCACCCAATGCCCTTTCCTCACTTCCACCAGTTCGGAATGCTCCAGGCTGTATTTGTCGCCTTCCGTCTGCTCCTCCAGCAGCACGCGTTTCTTTTTCGACTCGATCTGCGGATCGGGGACCGGGATCGCGGCCAGTAATGTTTTGGTGTATTCGTGCTGCGGGTTGGCGTACAGCTCTTCGCTTTCGGCCAGCTCGATAATTTTTCCGGCATACATCACGGCGACGCGGTCGCTGATATGCTTGACCATCGACAGATCGTGCGCGATGAACAAATACGTGAGGCCGAGGCGGTGCTGCAGTTCCTCCAGCAACTTGACGACTTGCGCCTGGATCGAGACGTCGAGTGCCGAGAGCGGCTCGTCGCAGACGATGAATTGCGGATCGACGGCCAGTGCGCGGGCGATCCCGATTCGTTGGCGTTGCCCTCCGGAAAACTCGTGCGGATAGCGCATCGCGTAAGCAGGCTCCAGCCCCACCAGGTCAAGCAGTTCCTCGACGCGCTTCTGCCGTTCCAACTGGCTGCCCGCCAGCTTTTGCACGTCCAGCGCTTCGCCGATAATATCCAGCACCTTCAGCCGCGGATTAAGCGAGGCGTAAGGGTCCTGAAAAATCATTTGCATGTAGCGGCGCATGCTTTTCATCTCTTTTGCCGACAGCCTGTTCACCGACATCCCCTCGTACAGCACATCGCCGCCAGTTGGCTCGTGCAAACGCAAAATCGTCCGCCCCGTCGTCGATTTGCCGCAGCCGGATTCGCCCACGACGCCCAGCGTTTCCCCTCTCTTAATCTGAAAGCTGACGCCGTTGACAGCTTTCAGGATGTTTCCTTTCCCCATGTCAAAATATTTTTGGAGCGACCGGACCTCGATGAACGGCTCGTTGTCTCGCTTGGTCAAAATGAGCGGAGCGGGCTTCGCTTTCTTTTTTTCATCGAGACGCGGAAGCGCGTTTAACAGCTTCAATGTGTACGGATGCCGGGGATTGGCAAAAATCTGTTCCGTCGTTCCCGCCTCTACGATTTCCCCGTCTTTCATAACCACGACGCGATCGCACATGCCCGCCACGACACCGAGGTCATGCGTAATCAGGATGATCGAAGTGCCGAACTTTTCCTGCATCGTTTTCATCAGCGTGAGGATTTGCGCCTGTATGGTGACATCGAGCGCCGTCGTCGGCTCATCGGCAATCAGCAAGGAGGGACGGCAAGCCAATGCCATCGCGATCATCACCCGTTGCCGCATGCCGCCGGAAAACTCGTGCGGGTATTGGTGGTAGCGGGCTTCGCTGTTGCGGATGCCTACCAGCTTCAGCATGTCCACCGCTTGCTGCTCCGCCTCTTTTTTGGACAGCTTCTGATGTTTGATGATGCTCTCCGCTATTTGCATTCCGATCTTCATAGTAGGATTTAGAGAAGTCATCGGGTCTTGAAAAATCATGCCGATGTCCTTGCCGCGAATGCTCTCCATCTCCTGCTCCGTTTTGTCAGCCAGGTTTTCGCCCAAAAACAGAATCTCGCCTTCCTTCAAAAAAGACGGCGGAGACGGGAGCAGGCGCATGATGGACCGGGCCGTCACGCTCTTGCCGCTCCCCGATTCGCCGACGATTCCCAGCGTCTCTCCTTTGTTCAGCTCAAAGCTTACCCCGCGCACAGCCTGGATTTCCTCGCCGCGGGACTGGAAGGAAACGGACAAATTTTGCACTTGTAAAATGGGCTCCATTTTTCTCTCACCTGCTATTGACTATAAATTCTCGCTACCATAAAATATACTAAACATATCGGAATTATGCAATTTAAACGAACGGAGGAAGAAAAGGTTGTGAGGACAGAGACGGAACCGACGAGAAGTTTTGAGCTGCCCGCTGTGACAGCCAGCCTGCGAACGGCCGCATGCAAAATGTTTTTATATCCTCCCTACCGTCTGCTGCTTCTGCTGTTGGGCGCTCCCGTTACGCTTGTGGCGTGGGTTGTTTATTTATACAGGAAAAAAACGGGTCCTTACGCGTCCGAGCTGGCGAAAACCAGGCTGGAACTGACGGCTTCCGGGTACAAGGAGGAGTTGCAGGCGGAGATTGCGGAGCAGTTGCGGCGAAAGCACCGTTTTTTCGGGCAGCAAGTCAGTGAGCGGGAGCTGAACCGCCAGGCCGAAAAGGAAGCGGAAGCCCGGTTCCGGGCAGCGATCCTGGAGCGCACCGAGCAGAAGCTGCAGCAAGCCGAGCGAAAAAGACTGAGCTTTGCCGACACTTTCCAGTCGCTTATCGAGCATCCGCTCTTTTTGCTCGTCTCGCTTTTGCCCGGCTTGCCCATGTACCTGCTACTCTTCATTTTCAGCAATCCGTACCTCAAATACATAGTGGAGCGGCTCGTCATGAGCGTGTTCGTCATTTTTGGGGTAGCTGTCATCGTCTTTACGATTTTGTATCTTTCGCCGTTCAACCCGGCGGCCAACATCCTGGGCGAAACCGCGACAGCCGAGCAGATTGCCGCGTTCAACCGTATGTACGGGCTTGACCAGCCTTATCTCGTCCAGTTGTGGAACAACATCAAAGGAATTTTTACCTTCGATCTGGGCAAATCGTACTCCGGCAACGAGGAGATCACCTCGGCCATCGCGCGAAAGTTTCCGGTCACGCTTGCATTGACGGTCATCTCGCTGCTGCTGGCTATGGCGATCGCCTTGCCGCTCGGAATCATTTCCGCTGTCAAGCGAAACTCGTTTTTCGACTATACGTTCATGTTCATCGCCCTGATCGGCTTGTCGATTCCGAACTTTTGGCAAGGGCTTGTGTTCATTCTCACTTTCTCGATCAAGCTCCACTGGTTGCCGGCCAGCTACAATCCGCAAAACTGGCTGTCCATCATCATGCCGGTCATTGTGCTGGGGACAGGCTTGACAGCGGCGGTAGCCAGAATGACGCGTTCATCCACGCTGGAAGTCATCCATGAAGATTACATGCTGACCGCCAAAGCGAAAGGGCTGAGCCAAAGACAAGTTTTGCTCGGACATGCAGTGCGAAATGCCATCATTCCGATCATCACCGTAATTGGCCTGCAGTTCGGCGCCATGCTGGGAGGTTCGTCTGTGACGGAAAAAGTTTTCAATATTAGCGGGATCGGCAGCTATATCGTCGACATGCAATTCATCCCCGACATCCCGAGCATTATGGGCGGTGTCGTGTACACGGCGATTACCATTTCGCTGGTCAATGTGGTCGTTGACATTTTATACGCCTTTTTTGATCCGAGAATCCGATCCAAGCTGAAACAAGACTAAAGCGGGTGCAATCATGACAACGACGTATGATCGTAAACAAAAAAACCAGTTCAAGCTAAAAGCTTCCCTGGAGTACAGTCAAGCCAGCTTCGCCTGGATTTTGTCTTTGAGCTTGTCTGTCATTTTGCTTTTGAACAGCTATGATTTCGCCGCCCAGGCCGTTCAGCCGTATGTGTTTGCTGCTTTTGTCGCCTACGCGCTGTTTACAGGGCTTCAAGTCATCCTCACGGCAAAAATCAGGCGGGACATTTTGACGAGCGGCGAGATTCAGGGCGCGACGAGGGCTTTCGGCTATGTGCAACTGCTCAGCATGCTGACAGGAAATTTGTTTGTAGCCACCGCGGCATTCACTTTGATTAAAAAACAGAAAAACCCCGCCTACACCTTTGCTGTGTACATGCTGCTGACCGGGCTGGCTGTGATCGCCGTATCGGCATTGAACCTGTTCAAGCCGTTCGTCGCCAATACGTTCCTGCCAGCCATGTTCATATTGTTGGCGATCGCTGTCTTTCATTTGGCCGCTTTCTTGCTCGTCGCGAAATATGCGAGTGGGCACCATGCGCCCGCCTGGCTGAAGCTTCTCGCCTATCCGCTCATTTTGACGGGAGTCACCGGAAATCTGTTTGCGCTGCTTTTGGGACTGCATCTGCTCGCCAAAATTCGCCAGAACAACAGTCCCGCTTCGGCAAAGTGGGAAGACGTCTGGGAGCGGCTCACCCGCCATACGACCTCCATGCTCGGCTTGTTCTTCGTCGTCTTTCTGTTTTCGCTTTCTGTTTGCAGCTATTTTACATTCAGCTACAGCGTGGCGATTCACAACAATTACGGGGCGATTTTGCAATCTCCCAGCCTGGCTTATCCGTTCGGGACAGACAACTTTGGCCGCTGCCTGTTTTCCCGAATTGTCTTCGGCGCCCGCATCTCGCTGATCGTCGGGGTGATTTCCACGCTCATCCCGCTTGTTGTCGGAGGCATTCTTGGCGCGATTTCCGGCTATTACGGCCGACGCACGGACAACGTCATCATGCGGCTGCTTGATATGTTGTACGCCATTCCCGGCATTCTGCTCGCCATTGCGATTATCGCTGCGTTCGGCGCAAACACGGTAAACCTGATCCTGGCGCTGAGCGTCGGGGCGATTCCGACCTATGCCCGCACCATGCGGGCGAACGTCCTGCAAGTCTCTACCTTCGAGTTCGTAGAAGCAGCGCGGGCGTTTGGCGCCGGGAACATGTCGATTATTTTCAAACACATCGTTCCTAATTCTTTTGCGCCCATGATCGTCAAATCGACCTTGACGATCGGCAGCGCCGTCATTTCCACGAGTAGCCTGAGCTTTTTGGGACTTGGCGTAGAGCCGCACATTCCGGAGTGGGGGAACATTTTGAAGCTGGGAAGCACGTATTTGGAGTCTCATCCTTACCTGGCGATTTACCCGGGGCTTGCCATCATGCTGCTGGTTCTGTCCTTCAATTTTCTCGGGGACGGATTCCGCGACGCGCTCGACCCGCGAACAGACTAGACGAAATCACGTTTTTGTTACCAGTCCGTCCGCGGATTTTCTATAGATAAGATAAAAAAATCGTCGTTTTCAGGAGGAAGGAACATGAAGAAACGCTCATTTATCACCTTGGGACTTGCCTTATCGCTCTCCCTGAGCGCTTGCAGCAGCGTGCAGACGGAAAGAGAGGCAATCGGAGACAATCCCGCCCCTACAGGCGACACCCCGCAAGCGCAGTCCGGCGTCACGATTGAACTGCTCGGATCGAGTACCGGAGAGTCCGACATTAATATTATTCGCGACCAACTGACCAAAAACGGCTTCAACGTCAAGCTGAACCTTCAGCCCGACTACGGCAGCTTCAAGGCGCAGCAGGACGCGGGCAACTTTGATATCGCCCTGTCGAGCTGGACGACCGTTACCGGCAACCCCGACTATGCGGTCCGCTCCCTGTTCAAAACTGGCGGCGACTACAGCATTTTGGCTGATCCGGAAATCGACAAGCTGATTGACGAAGCTTCGACGCAAACGCCCGAGCAATACGGCGAGACGTACAAAAAGCTGGAACAGCGCCTCGTCACCGACAAAGCGTATATCGTGCCGTTGTACAATTCGTTGAAGAGTCAGGCGTTCAACAAGGAAGTCGTCGACGAGAAATCCATCCGCCTGTCCAAATCGCGCTCCCTGCCGTGGGAGGAGCTTGATTTTGTAGACAAGTCCAAGCGCGCCAGCACTCCGCTCGTTTTGCAGCAAGCAGCCTCCACCTTGACGTCGCTTGACCCGATCAAAGGCAACGACGGGTCGATCAACATGCTCAACACGAATATGTACGTCCGCCTGGTCAACCTGACCGACGACGACGTCATAACGTCCAAAGGCTCCCTGTCGCTCAATCACAGCATCGCGGAAGGCAATTCCGAATATTACTTCCTGCTCCGCGACAATATCAACTTCGCCAAAGTCGAAAACAAGGCTGCGGTAGATTCCGGCGAGCGCGTCGGCGCGGAAGACGTTGTCTTTTCCCTTTTGAGAGCGAAGGACAAAAATTCCGTCCCCGATCACCGCACGTACACGCTGCATGAACATATCAAAAACGCCGAGATCGTCACCGATCTGAAAGCTCTGGAAGCGGTCAAGCAAGCTGGCGGCAGCGGAACCGTGAAGGAAGCGCTGGAACAAGGACTGGACGCGAAAATTTCCGCGCTGGTCGCCGACAAAACCCAGGCCAACAACAAGGAAGGAAAGTACCAGGTGGTGAAGCTGACCACTACCGAGCCGTTCCCGCAAGTATTGAACTACCTGGCGCACCAGTCGGGCGGAATTGTCTCGAAGAAGCAGGTCGAAAAAATCAATACGTATGACGTCGCGACTTTTGATAAGAACAAGGACATTCCGTACGGGGATCAAAACACGGTAACGGAAGGCGACAAGTACAACAATACGCTGTTCGCAAGCGGCCCTTATATTTTGGCTTACAAAAACGACTACGAGGCTGTCTTCTACAAAAATCCCGGCTATATGAAAGGAACCGAGCATGAGCCGCGAATCTCGCAAATAACCGTCCGCTTCATCAAAGATGCAGACAGCTCGCTTGCCGCACTGCGCAGCGGCGAGATCCATGTGTACTACAGCGTGCCGGAGACGAAGTACGAGATCGTCGAAGGCGACAGCAAGCTCAAGCTGCAAACCCTCCCGAGCAACGCCGTGGCGTACTTGCTGTTCAACACCAAAAACCGCGAAGTCGCCAAGAGCGAAGACTTGCGCAAGGCGGTTCTCTACTCCATCAATCAGGATGAAATTTTGCAGTTTTATAAAAACCACAAGCTCAAAGCGTTCTCGACCGTCAGCCCGCTCGTCAAAACCGGAAACGAGCTGAAAGCCGATCCGGCAAAAGTGCAGGAGTTTTTGAACAAGTACAGGGAGAGCGTGAAAAAATAAAGCAGGTGGAAAGGCTTATGTTCAGGCTGTCGATGATGTCGGCAGCCTGTTTTGGCCTTCATAGAAGCATGCTATTTAGCCAACATTTCGCTTCCGCAGTAAAGCCGCGCTTCAGCAACTGTTGATGTATGAGGTGTATCAAGCCTTTTTTGCTCACTGCCTGTTCCTGGCAATCTCGAATAAATGCCAGTATCGTCTCCAGTTCAGCCGCATTGAGAAAAGCTTCGATCTGTTCCAGATCGCATTCCGGGATTTCTTCCCGAAACCACGGATGGGGGACATATTGTCTGGCTTCCGCTGTTCTGTTCCATGGGACTACTCCCAAACTATCTGAAGTTCTCAGGACAATATTCGCGGAACGCTTGGCCCGTACTTTTTGCACGTAATCAAAAGGGTCTTCGATCGGCGGGAATGAAAATGCGCTGGCCGCTTTTTCCTGAACCAGCTTTTTTTGCCTCGTCCATAGCTCCGCATCAAAGTATGGCGTAGATTTAAGCTCCTGCTGTTCCCGCAAATGCTGCATGTAAGCTTCTTTGGTTGGAAAATCAATAAGCAAAAACGTATCGTGACCAAATAAGCTGAGAGCGAAGAAATCCTTTATATTTTCGGCAACAATCCTTACACAATGGCCAAAATCCATGGGAGAAACGCATATCACTGGTGAACTCATGCAAGCTTTCACTGTAAAAGTCCGAATTTTCCTGAACATCCAGATGTTCTCCGCCAACTAGGAAAAGAGTATATTCGCGTAGTTAACCAACTGAGTGAACAGGCGGAACAACTTGGAGTTTTTCCGAAAGTGACAACCAAAGATGTAGAATCCCGCCTTCCCTCTGCCGTCTGTAATCAAGCCATTCGTGATGCCAAGAGTGTGTACCGTAAAACTAAGAAGCGGGGCACTCGCCCTATTCTCAAAAAACCTGTCTATTTCATCAACAATCAAAACTATTCCATATCTGAAAATACGGTGGCTTTCCCTATCGTCGTTGATGGTAAGACAAAGAAAACAACCTTTCTTGCTACTCCAACGAATCGAGACATGGAGTTGTTAAGTAAAGCCAAGCTTGGACTGATGCGAATCGTTGAAAAATCAAGAAAATGGTACGCTCAACTATCGTTAGAAGTTCCAACAACCGAATCAAACGGTGAATACATGATGGGGATTGATCTTGGTCTGAAAGTTCCTGCTGTTGCTGTAACTTCTACAGGGAAAACCAGATTTTTTGGAAATGGCAGACAGAACAAGTACATACGCAGAAAGTACCAGCAACGGAGGCGGAAATTAGGGAAACTTAAAAAATTGTCTGCCATTCGGAAGTTGGGCAATAAAGAGCAACGTTGGATGAAAGATCAAAACCATAAGATTAGTCGTCAAATTGTCCATACAGCCATTCAAGAAGGCGTGTCGGTCATCAAGCTTGAACGACTGGAGAATATTCGCAAGACGGCAAGAACAAGCCGAAAAAACGCAAAGAATCTGCATAGTTGGACTTTCTATCAGCTTCAACAATTCATCTCCTACAAAGCAAGCCTTGTCAGCATAAGGGTTGTGGAGGTTACTCCTGCCTACACTTCTCAATCTTGCCCTGCCTGTGGGGGGAAGAACAAAGCGAGAGACAGAAGATACGAATGTTCATGCGGATTCAACGCTCATCGCGATCGGGTTGGAGCTATCAATATCATGCGTCAACCTGTGGCAGATGGTAACAGTCTGTCAGCCTAAGATGCTATACGCACTGTCTTAGGACGGGCTGATGAGACAGCCCTGAACTTGGGGGAACTACGGATAGCAGAAATGCACTTCCGACTACCACCCAAGAATCCCACTGATACCGAAAGGCTTCAGCTTGCGGCTTTAGCCGTGGGAGTCTCAAAAATGGTCATTTCCATATGGCGGGCGATCTCTATTTGCCAGCCCGCTTTGACGAAAGCAAACAATACCCGGCGATTGTCACCGTCCATCCAGGCGGCGGAGTCAAGGAACAAACAGCAGGTTTGTACGCACAAAAGCTGGCCGAGCAAGGCTTCGTTGCCTTGGCCTTTGACGCTTCTTGCCAGGGAGAAAGCGAAGGCGAGCCGCGTTTGCTCGAAGACCCTGCTGCCAGAGTAGAAGACGTGCGCTCTGCGGTTGATTATTTGACGACGCTTCCGTTCGTCGATGAGGAAAAGATTGGCGCACTCGGCATTTGCGCTGGCGGCGGCTATGCCGTAGCGGCGGCCCCAACCGAGCGGCGCATCAAGGCAGTAGCGACGGTCAGCGCGGTCGATATCGGTGCCATGTTCCGCGGAGAGGACAGCGCTGCGGCCCTGCAAACGCTGGAAGCGGTCGCGAAGCAGCGCACGGCAGAGGCAAAAGGCACAGATTCGCTGTTCCTGAACTGGGCATCGAATACGCTGGAAGAAAGCCGGCAAGCGCCTTCCGTACTCATGCGTGAAGCGTATGACTACTACCGGACGCCTCGGGCGCAGCACCCAAATTCGACGAATCGCTTTCTGTTCAGAAGCCTTGACAAAGTCATGGCCTTCTCAGCGACAACGTTAATCAGCACCTTTTTGACGCAGCCTCTGCTGCTGATTGCAGGCAGCGAGGCAGACACGCACAGCTACAGCGAACAGTTCTATGCCCTGTCGAACGGGCCGAAGGAGTTGTTCTGGGTAGAAGGGGCCACTCACATCGCCATGTACGACATTCCGGAGTATGTCGGACAGGCTGTAACCAAACTGGCCGAGTTTTTTGGCAAAAATCTGTAACGAGCGCGTAGCAAAAGGCAGCCAGCAGAAAAAGAAATGCTCGTTGACTGTACAAAAAAGTCGTTTCCTAAACATTCGGGAAACGACTTTTTTAGTTGCTTTTCATGCGCTGTTTTCGGTTTGCTGCTCAAAAATTGACATATCCCGCAAACTGATCTATCCTAAAATTAACAGTAGCTGTATATACTACAAAGAAGACCGCCCCGGCGGCAACCGGAACGGTCCATGCAATAGCATATCCCCTACCAAGGGGTGCGGCTCCATTCGTTACATGAGAAGTAACCGTCAGAGTTGGTAGCTCAAGGGGCGGTTACTTCTTTTTTCTGTCGAAGGACAAGATCAACACGATCAACGTTGCAAATGAAATCATCAACGTCAGTGCTTGATAGACCTCCATATTCTCACCCCCTCCCTGTTCGGGATAGAGAGTGAGCCGCCGCCCCTCGGGAGCCTATGCTATTGCAGGAAGATTATACCACATGTTTTCAGAACTTTTCTACAACTACAACCTTTCTCCAGATGCGTCGCTCACGCACGGCGAGAGAGCATTGCGACAACTGCCCCCCATAATACACCGTTACCCCTCCCCCGCCTCCTATGGTACTATGTGAGGTATATTCGCACTTCACAATAGGACAACTGGAATGGGGACAATATTTTGAAAACGTTTAAAAAAGTTTATATAGAAATTACGAGCATCTGCAATCTCGCCTGTACGTTTTGCCCGCCGACGGAGCGCAAGGCTACGTTTATCTCGGTGGACAGCTTCGCGAAGCGGCTGGATGAGATCAGGCCGCACACCCGGCACATTTACTTGCACGTAAAAGGAGAGCCGCTGCTCCATCCGAAAATCGACGAGCTGCTCGACATCAGCCATGAAAAAGGCTTCAAGGTCAACATTACGACCAACGGCACATTGATTGCGAAAAATCGGCATAAGCTGCTGGGGAAGCCAGCGCTAAGGCAGATGAACTTTTCGCTGCACAGCTTTGACGGCCACCTCGGCTCGACCGACCGTGAAGGTTACTTGCGGGAGATTCTCTCCTTCGTCCGCGACGCTGCGGAGCACAAAGTCATCTTTTCCTTCCGCCTGTGGAATTTGACCCAAAACAACATCACGAACATTCAAAAGAGCAGAAACCGCCAGACGCTTGCAATCATCGAAAAAGAATTTGCGCTCGATTACCAGATCGAAGAAAAGGTCGAGCCGGGTAGCGGCGTAAAAATCGCCGAGCGCGTCTACTTGAACCAGGACCATGAGTTTCAGTGGCCGAGCATGACAGCTCCACGCGACGAGGGCCGGGGCTTTTGCCACGCCTTGCGCAGCCAGGCGGCGATTCTGGTCGACGGGACAGTCGTTCCGTGCTGTCTGGACGGGGAGGGCGTCATCAACCTGGGCAATATTCAGCAAGCGTCGTTTACGGACATCGTGGAAGGCGAGCGGGCCAATGCCATCGTCGAAGGGTTTTCTCGCAGGGAGGCTGTCGAGGAACTGTGCAGAAGATGTGGATATCGCCAACGTTTTGGCGCGTAGTGGATCAACCTGAATCGGACAAGGGGGCGTTTTGATGAATTTCAGCATGCATGAAGCTGTCGAGGTGTTGGAGCGTACGCCGTTGCTGCTGCAACAATTTTTATCCGGTCTATCGACGGGGTGGCTGACCTGTAACGAGGGCGAGGACACGTGGAACGCCGTGGAAGTGCTGGAGCATTTGATCGAGGCAGAGCGAACGAACTGGATACCGCGGCTGGAACTGATTTTGCAGGAAGGCGACAGCAAGCCGTTTCCCCCTTTTGATCGCTTTTCGCACCTGAACCGACGCACGGAGCAGTCGCTGGCGGAAAAGTTGCGCGAATTTACAGCGATTCGCCAGCAAAATATCGCTAGGCTGACGGAGCTGATCGATCCAGCGCTGCACCTGGAGTTGACTGGCCTGCACCCGGCATTCGGCGCGGTAAAAGCGCGGGAGCTGATTTCCACCTGGGTCGTCCACGACTTGACACACATCGCGCAAATCGTGCGGGTCATGGCGAAACGATACGGAACGGACGTCGGGCCGTGGAAAGCGTATTTGGGCATTTTGCAAAACAAATGACGCTTCCGGCAAAACCATGAGGGGATGGATTTCCCCCTCTTTTTTATGCCAGCTCTGTAAAATACCTGATCTCTTCGCTCTCCACATAAAAGCCGACCGACTCGTAAAGGAACAAAGCCGACTGATTGGTCGTCAGCACCGTCAGGCAGGCGTACGGCAGTCCATGTGCCTGCAAGTAAGCAAGTCCCTGCGTCAGCAAAAACTTGGCGAAGCCGCGCTGCCTCCACGGTTCGCGGACAAACACATCCTCAATAACCCCGTGCTCCTCCTCTTGCCACGCCATTAACCCGGCTGCGAGCGTGCGTTTTTGCCGGATGACGAGCGATGTCCAGAGCGGTTGCTTTTTGTATTCGGCGAGCCGTTCCGCCCCAAGCGGCGTGTCCGGCCAAATCTCCGCTTCCACCTGCATATATTGCCGTTCCTCTTCAGGCGTCTCCATCTGCCACGGCGCAAACTGAAAAGCTTCGTCCAAAGCCCTCTCTTCAACAGGCTGATCGAGCTCGCGCCGCATCCGAAACAGGCTGTTCAGGTGGCGGAAGCCTTGCCGGATAAAAAACCCGTTGTTGGCCGCTGCCGTCGAGTCGTTGCCCACACACAAAATCGTGTTGTACTCCTGCGACAAGCTCTGCTTTAGCTCGCTAGCCTTTTGATAGAGCAGACGGTACAGCTTTTCCAGCAGCTCGTCGTCGTCCTCCCTCTCCGGTACAGTTTTCAGGTTGAGGTAGATCGCATGTTTGTTTTCCGGCAGCCGTCCGGGTGGCACGACATTAATGATACTGACCTGTCCCTTGGCCACCATCCTCCCGCCCTCGAATGCGCAGTAAACGTTGCCCCAGTTTTCTTCATCGCCCACCCACCAAAAAGTGGCGTTTTCTTTTGCCGTCACAGACTTGTACAGCGCGCCAAGCAATGGCATGTCTTCCTGTTGAAAATGGCGGATCGTCGTCTTCGTGGATGGTTGGCTCATGCCTAATCACTCGCTTCCTTGTTATTCCCACCACTATAGCACCATTTCCCGAAAATTCCCTATTTTTTCGCGATGTCTTCCACTGTGTGATAAAATGCTAGATAGTTCCAAATGCCAGGCCAACGTTTGGCGAAAATGCTTGGCCGCATCGACTTTTTCAGCCCAAGGAGAGCCGCCCGTGAAAAAACTCGACCAGTTGCAGCTTGAGCATTTTCAACAGATGGAGCAGCTTGAGCTTCAATATTATAGCGCCGATTTCATTACGCCCAGCCAGGAAAGCTACAACTGGTACTGCTTCCGCCCGGACAGCATCGTCGCGATCGAAGCCGATAACCGCGTCGTCGCTTTCCTGAATTTGCTCCCGGTAAAAAAACATGTCTACGAGCAAATCGTCGCCGGCCGCTTCAACGACAGCTTGATGACGACTGCGGATATCGAAAATCCGGAGCAGTCGCCGGAGTCGGCGTATTATTTTTTGTCCTGTGTCGTTGTTGCTGATGCTTACCGGAAAAGTGCTGCCTTGCCGCTGATGCTCCACCATTATCTCGGCGTGCTGGATGGCGTGGCCGCAAGCGGCATTCGCATTCACTCCATCGCGATGGAGGCGGTGACCGCTGCCGGCAATCGGTTTGCGGAGCGGCTCGGCATGCGGCTTTTGTGTGAGAGCGACCATGATTCGCACGTCTACGCATGCGACTACGCAACTTTCCGAGAGCACGTGCATGCCCGCTATCCGCTACCGGAAGCACAGCCCAGGCAAGCCGATGACCCGCAATAGCCAGACAAGAGGGCGGCGACTCGGTGCTGTCGCTCGCCATCCAGCGAGGAAACGAAAACGTCGCGAACTTTTTGCGGCAACAAGGAGCGAAACCATGACAACGAATACGAATACTATGGCACTTCCCCGCTTGGGCGTAGGCGCGGTGATCCGCAACGAGCACGACGAGATATTGCTCGTGTGGCGCAATCGTCATCCGGAGAAAGATACATGGAGCATTCCGGGCGGAAAAGTAGATCTGTACGAGCCGCTGGAGGCGTCGATCATCCGCGAAGTAAAAGAAGAAGTAAATCTCGACGTCGAAATTACCGGCTTGCTCTGCATGGCCGAGACGATCCGACCGGACGAGGCAGAGCATTGGGTGTCCGCCATCTACGAAGTCCAAGTGCAAGCGGGAACCGCACGGAACATGGAGGAAGGCGGAGCGATCGGGGCAGTCAAATGGTTCTCCCTCGCCGAGCTTCCCGCCAATCTCGCTTGCTTCACCGTGCCTGCAATCGAGCAGTTGCAAAAACGAAGAGTGCAAACAAGCTGTTCCTGAAAAAAGGACTGCGCAATCCTCGTGCGCAGTCATGTTCGAGACTGCCACGTTTTTTTCATACTTTTCCCTACTGATCCACAGATGCGGTCGACCGCCCGCCTTCCAGCAGCGAGACACCTGGCGCGGGGAGTGGCGTGCAGCAGGGGTGCAACGTGTGGCGGACGCCATGCCGCACGTTAGCCAAGCAGCAAGGCAATCTCCTCTTCCTCGCGCCCCCGGGCGATAGCGAGCGGGGTCAGCCCCCGTTTGTCCCTCCGCGCTTTGTCCGCTCCATGCTCCAGCAATACTTCGATGACATCCAGCCGCTCCTCTCCGTCTGCTACTTGCGTGTGCAGCGGCGTGCTCCCGTCGTCCGCCGCTGCGTTCACGTCTGCTCCGTGCCGGATCAGGAGGGCGGCAATCTGCGGATACAAAACGATATGCAGCGGGGTAATTCCTCGTCGTTACTGGCGCGGACATCTGCTCCTTGTCCTAGCAAAAATTCGATCAGCTCCTCGTTCTCCGTCATGACGGCCGCATGCAGCACGGAAAACTCGTACTCATCCTTGCCGTGAATCAAGGCAGGCTGCTTCTGCAAAATTCGTTTTACTTCGTCGAAATCGTCCATTTCCGCTGCCTCGTACAAATCCTCGAACGTATATGCCATCTTCAACGCCTACCTTTCCATGCAAACGATCGGGGAAAGCGCTGCTCGTACAGCCGCGTCAGCTTCTGCACCTTCGCCCACGCTCCCTTTTCCGTGTGAGAAAACTTGGCTGCGCCAAGTTATTCGTGCAGCCTTGGTTGCACTTATCCGGAATAAGAGTCTTACCCATTCTTATCTGTACCAAAAAACCGACTCCTGCTACTGCTACAAGAGTCGGTTTTCCTGCTTGATCTCCAACAGTTCCTCGCTTGGGCCTACCTGCCCGAAGCCGATGCTGTCCATCACATCCGCCAGCGTGTACTGCCCGAGAAATAAAACAAGCTGCTGCTCGGCCTGGTTCATCAGCGCCTCCAGATGGCGGTCCAGTTGCACGCCAACCTCGCCGCAATCCAGCTCCTCCTGACTGTCTTCCTCGCGTTCGTCCGGAAGGGAGCGGTAAATATCGGCGAGCGTCAACTCCTTCGGGCACCTCGTCATGTAGTAGCCGCCGTCGCGTCCTTCCTTTGCCTCCACGATGCCAGCCCGGTTCAACTGGGCCATGACTCGGCGCAAAAAAGTCGCATGCGTCTTCACCTGTGCGGCAATGGCGGAGCTGGACAGCACACCGCCGCTTTGCGCCAGCCAGACCAGCACGTGCACGGCAATCCGGAAGCGCGGCTTGGCAATCTGATCGATTCGATTCAGCTTCATGCAACCACAACCTCGCCGTTTACAGCTTGCAGGAACCGTCCGCGCAGTTGTCCCCGGCTGTCTTTTCCTTTTCATCCTGACCGACAAGCGTCAGAGGGGCAGCGGCGTTTTCTTCTTCCCATACTTTGCCCAGCACTCCCAGGAACACTTCGTCCGGCTGAGCGCCGGAAACCGCGTATTTGTTGTTGAACACGAAGAACGGCACGCCTTTGATGCCGATTTCAGCGCCTCTGCGCTTGTCTTCCTGCACCTTGTCGCTGTACTCGCCGCTTTTCAGCATGGCGAGTGCCGCTTCGCGGTCCAGCCCGACCTCGGAGGCAAGCTGCGCCAGCACCTCGTGGTCTCCCAGGTGAAGCGACTCGGTGAAGTACGCTTTCAGGAGGCGCTCCTTCATTTCCGTCATTTTGCCATGGGCAGCGGCAAAGTGAGCCAGACGGTGCGCGTCAAACGTATTCGTCGGAATCATCGTGTCAAAATGATAGTCGAGCCCGACGCTTTTTGCTTGCTGGGCCACGCGATCATTCATGCTTTTGGCCTGTTCCAGCGGCATGCCGTATTTGCTAGCGAGCACGCTGTGTATGTCCATATTCGTATCGCGCTCCATGGTCGGATCGAGCTGGAAGCTGCGGTAGACGATTTCTACCTGATCCTTGTTCGGGAATTGCGACAGTGCGCCTTCCAGATGGCGCTTGCCGATATAGCAAAACGGGCAGGCAAAATCAGACCACACTTCTACTTTCATGTATGCATCCTCCTCATATTCAACGGTTCAGCGGCAATCGCGCCAAACCGTAAACTGCAATCGTCACAAGCACATTATACACGATGCAGGGGAATGCTGCTGAACTTTTCAGGAGGAAGCGACACTTTGCCCGTCAGCGAGCCATGCGGATGATCCGGTCGCAGATCGTCTCCGCATCTTCTCTGTCATGGGTCACCAGTATCGTCGTGATGCGCGCTGCCCGCAGCAACTCCTGCAATTCCTCGCGTATTTTCTTTTTCAACTCTGCGTCCAGATTGCTGAACGGCTCATCCATCAACAGAATGGCGGGTCGAGGTGCCAACGCTCTGGCAAAGGCCACCCGCTGCTGCTGCCCGCCGCTCAGCTCATGCGGGTAGCGCTTGCCGAAGCTCTCCATTTGCACGAGAGCAAGCATTTCCCGAAGCCGTACCTCCCGTTCTTTTTTCGTCAGCCGATGCAGTCCAAACAAAATATTTTGCTCGACCGTCAAATGCGGAAACAGTGCATAGTCCTGAAAAATCATTCCGACTCCGCGATGCTCAGGCTCGACGAACTGCCGCGCATCGACCAGCACCCGTCCGTCGATGAGGATTCGTCCGCCCGCAGGAGCTTCCAGCCCCGCGATCAAGCGCAGCAGCGTGCTTTTTCCACAGCCGCTGTTTCCCAAAATCCCGACGATCTCGCCCTGCTCCATGCGCAGCGAAAAATTGCGCACGACAGGCCCGCTCCCCGCTCCGTAGCCAAACGTGATATTGTCCAGTTGAAAAAAGCTCATTTTGCCTGTCTCTCCCCTACCCAGTGATAAAAAAAGACGGAAACGATGCCGACCGCGACGATGAACAGCGACGGAATCGACGCTTGCTGGATTTGCTCATCGCTTGCGTATTGGTACGCCTTCGTCGCCAGCGTTTCGAAGTTGTAGGGGCGGAGCAGCAAAGTCAGCGGCAGCTCCTTGACAATCTCCATGAACACGAGAATAACCCCGGTCATGACCGCCCCTTTGATGAGCGGCAAATCGACCTTGAAAAAAGTCCGGGTCATCCCCATGCCGAGCATTCGCGCCGCCTCCGAATAGCGGTTTCCCGTCTTCTCAAAGCCGGCTTCGACCGCATTGAAGCCGACCGCCAAAAAGCGGATGATATAGGCAAAAACGAGCATGAACAGCGACATGCTAATCACCAGCTTGCCCTCTGGAAAGCCCAGCCAGGCGTACAGCGGACCCAGCTCTTTGTCGAGCGAAATCACGACGGCCAGCACGCCGATTGACAGCACCGCCCCCGGAATCGAGTACCCCATGGAAATCAGCCGCGTCATAACCATGGCGAATACAGATGTGCGGGAATAGCGAATGACGTTGGCGACCGTGACCGCAAGCAGCATCAGGAGCGCGATGGAAACAACAGAGATCGACAGCGTATTGGTCAAAAGCTGCACGAACCGCTCGTTCAGCACTTCCTGATACGTCCATGTTGCCCAGACCGCAAGCTGTGCCACAGGAATGAAAAAAGAAAGGGAAACGATCACGATACAAAAGCATAGCGCGGCATACATGGGCAGCCCTGTCAGCTTTCTTCTGCGCAGCGTCGTGACCCGGTTCGTCGGCGAACTGAACTTTTTGCGCTTGCGCACCAGCCGCTCCACGACAAAAATGCCGATAATCAGGCTCATCAGCCAGGCAGCCAGACGGATTGCCGAATCGACGTCGTACATGCCGAACCACGTCTTGAAAATCGCCGTTGTAAACGACTGAATGCCGAAGTGGTTAGTCACGCCAAAGTCGTTCAGCACCTCAAACGCGACCAGGCTCGCTCCCCCCGCAATAGCGGCCTGCGAGAGCGGCAACACGATGCGAAAAAAGATGTGAACCGAGTTTTTCCCCAGCAATCGGGCGTTTTCAATGAACGCCGCACTCTGCTTTTCCAGAAACGTTTTCGTAATCAAGTACACGTACGGAAACAAAAACAGCGTGAAAATAAAAATGGCGCCCTTCATGGACATGATGTCAAAGTAGCGCTGATCGAACGTCCAGCCCCAGCCATTTCGCAAAAAAGTCTGGATGCTTCCGGTATAGCTCAGCATGTTGCCGTACGTGTAGGCCGCAATATACGGCGGGATCGCCAGCGGCAGCACGAAGGCGAACGCGAAAAAACGGCGCAGCGGAAAATCGTAGGCAACCACCAGCCAGGCGAGCGAAACGCCTACGATGATCGTACAGGCTCCTGTTCCCAAGACGAGCCACAGCGATTCCAGGGCGTAATCGAGGAGCATGTACTCCTGAATGTGCTGCCAGTTTTCATTCGTGTGCGCAAACAGGCCGAGCAAAATGTAAAGAGACGGGAGAAGGGCCAAAATGGCCCCTGTCACGCTCAGCGCTACCCACCCGTTCAGCTTCCGTTTCAGGCTTCTTCGCAACGCAGCTCCCGTCATCGTTTATTTCCACCCTGCTTTGTTCATCAGCTCAACCGCTTTTTTGTTGTGCTCGCCAAGCTTGGCAAAATTGAGCTGCTGCGTCTTGAACTCGCCCCATTCTTTCAACAAGGCCGGCTTCTCCGCCTCCGCATTCACCGGGAACTCAAAGCTGCCTTGCGTCAACATCGACTGGCCTTCCTTGCTCGTGATGTATTCGATCAGCTTGACGGCGTTGTCTTTGTTTTTCGCATGCTTGGTCAAGCCGATGCCGCTAATGTTCACGTGCGTACCTGTCGTGTTTTGGTTCGGGAAAAAGACGCCGACGCTTTCTGCGACTTTCACTTCTTCCGCGTCTTTGGAATGCAGCATTTGCCCGACGTAGTACGTGTTCATCAGAGCGACATCTCCGACTTTGGCCGCGATCGCTTTCGCCTGGTCGCGGTCTCCGCCCTCTGGCTTGCGCGCCAGGTTGTTCGCCAGGCCCGTTGCCCAATCTTGCGCCGCCTGTTCGCCATTCAGCTCGATAAAGGAAGCGACCAATGACTGGTTGTACAAATTCGAGGAAGAACGAACGAGCACTTTGCCCTTCCATTTGTCGCTCGCCAAATCTTCATAGGTGGACAAATCTTCCGGCTTCACGCGGTCTTTTGCGTAGACGATCACGCGCGCGCGGGTCGCCATGCCGATCCATTCGTTGTCAGGATCGCGCCATTGGCTCGGCACGTTTTTTTCCACCTCTGCGGAGGCGATTGGCTGCAGAACGCCGTTTTGCTTGGCGTAGTTCAGCACGCCGCCGTCCACGGTGATGAACAAATCCGCCTCCGAGCTTTCGCCTTCGCGCTTCAGGCGCTCCACCAGTTCCTCGGCTGTGCCTTTTACTTCATTGACCTTGATCCCCGTCTGTTTGGTGAACTCGGCAAACAGCTTGCTGTCTATCTCGTAGTGCCTTGCCGTAAATACGTTGACGACCTGGTCCTTGTCCTTCGCCGCCGTCTCCTCCGCTTTTGGCGCGGTAGTGCCGGCTTGCGGCTGGCTCGCGCTGCTCTCTCCCTGACCAGCTCCGCAGCCCGCCATGAATGGCACAGTCAGCATCGTAAAGAGCATGAGACTGAGCATGCTTGTTTTTCTCATTTTCGAATCTTCCCCTTTGCCTCAAGTTGTTTTGATAATGAATATCATTTCCAATCGACAAGGCTTATTGTAGCGAAGCAAAATGAGAAAACGATGAGAAAAACAAAAAAACTTTTTTCAGACGCTCTCCGCAATCGAGCGAATCGGCAACAGCACGTTGACAGTAGTGCCTTCCTGCTCGACGCTCTCGATCGTCAGCGCTCCGTTGTAACGCTCCACAAGCCGCTTCGCAATCGACAGCCCCAGGCCGTTTCCGTCCATGGCGCCGCTTTTTCTGTTTCGCGCTTTGTCTACCCGGTACAGCCGATCCGTGACATACGGCAAGTCTTTTGCCGGAATGCCGATTCCCGCGTCGATAATCTCCAGGCGGGCTCGCTCGCCCTGAATGGCTGCCCTCACCGCGATTCTTTTTCGTTCCCGCGAATACTTGACCGCATTGTCCAAAAGAATCAGCAAAATCTGCTCCAGATGTTCTGCGGATATGGCCAGCTTCACCCCGGACAGCGCCTGCAGATCGCGCTCTATAATGAAGGCGGGATGAAGCACATTGACCTTTTTGACCGTTTGCGAAATGACCTGCTCCGGCTCGCATACTGCGGCCGCTTCATCCATTTGCAGATTCTCTGCCCGCGTCAGCACGAGAAGCTCCTCGACCAGCGCTTTTAATCTGGACAGCTCCTCCACGGATATTTGCAGCGATTCCTCCAGGACGGCCGGATCGTGCTTGCCCCAGCGGCGCAGCATGCCCAGGTGCCCTTCGACGATGGCGATCGGGGTGCGCAATTCATGCGAAGCATCCTCCACGAATTGCCGCTGCTGCTGAAAGGACCGCTCCAGCTTGTCCATCATCGCATTAAACATCTTCATCGTCGTGGCGAGTTCATCGTGATTGTCGTAAAACTCCACCCGCTCGGACAGACCCTTTTGCTTCACGTTTTTCATCGTTTCGTTCATCGCCTGCAGCGGCTTGACCAACTGCCGGGCCAGCAGTCTCCCGCCGAGTCCGCTTACAATGACCGCCGCGAGACAGCCGATCGCCATGAACCGGAACAACGCTCCGCTCAGCTTCTCGAACTCCTGGATGTTTTTCACGATCTCCACCGTGCCGTCAAACTGAAAAATCGTGATCGGCCGCTCCATCAACAGCAAGTTTTTGCTGATGTGCACACTCCGCCATTGCTCGCGGGGAGCACGCGTGATCGTTTCAGCTAGGCTGTCTTCGATCCCGTCCGACACGACGGCAACCGGCACGCCTTGCCCGTCGAGGATACGGATTCGCTGGTTGTGCTGGTTGATTTTTTGCAAAAAGCTGCGCATTTCGTCGAGATCGGCTCCCGCGAAGGAGATTTCCCGCTCCAGGGCAAAGTTGAGAATCTCGCGCATCGTCTGCTCGGCCGCTTGCTCCTCCTGACGCATCATCCACTTTTCCACAAAATAATATTGAACGGTATTGTAGGCGATGAACACCAAAAAGAGCAGCACGGACGACCAAAGCGTCAGCTTCCATTTGATCGGGAGTCTGGATGGGGCGTATCTTTTCATTTTCTCATCACGTAGCCGATCCCGCGAACGGACTGGATGTAGCTGCGCTCCTCAGGCGCGTCGATTTTGTTGCGCAAATACCGCACGTACACATCGACGACGTTCGTTTCGACGGCAGACTCGTACCCCCACACCGTATCGAGCAGCACGTCGCGCGGCAGGACGCGGTTAATGTTTTTCATAAACATCACGAGCAGATCGTACTCCCTTTTGGTCAATTCGAGGCTCTGTCCGCCTTTTGCTACCGTTCGCGCCTCCAGGTCAACGGTCAGCTCGCGAAAAACAAGCTTGGCCCGCAGCGCGTCGGTCTGCTCCTCCTGCCTGCGAAACACGACACGCATTCGCGCGAGCAACTCCTCAATCGCAAACGGCTTGGGAATGTAGTCGTCCGCGCCGCTGTCCAAACCCGAGACGCGATCATCCACGCTGTCTCTTGCCGTCAGCATGATGATCGGCGTTTTTTTGCGCTCGCGAATCTTGCGGCACACTTCCATCCCGTCCATTTCCGGCAGCATCAAATCAAGCAGGATGAGGTCCCACTCTTCCTTCAACGCGAGGTCCAGCCCTGTTCTTCCTTCATCGGCAACCGCCACGAAAAACGATTCGTGACGCAGCTCCAGCTCGATGAACCTCGCCATATTTTTTTCATCTTCAATCAAAAGCACTCGTTTCATCGTTTGCTCACCTTTTGTCCCCGCGGGGGAAGTCCATCTGATTGTAGATGATAATAATTATCAGCGTCAACATTCGCCGCCCATCGAAAAGATGAACCATCCGCCCATTCGCGACATAGGATGAACATCGTAACGATCACGAAAGCGAAGGTGGAGTGTACATGAACGGATATCCTCCCTATTTTTACGATACGCGCATGATTTCTTCCCACTATGCGCACACCCCGACACAGGCTTATGCCCAGATTCAGGGCGGTCCGCTGGCTCCGAACCTGAACGGCTATATCGTCTTCACCGATGTCCCGTACGGAACGGAGATTTACGTCGAAGTCATCGGCCTGCCTCCTTACAAGCCCGCGACTGGCAATCAGCAGCCGATTGGCCCTTTTGGCTTTCACCTGCATGAACATGGCGTCTGCACCGTCGGCAATCCGGACGATCCGTTCACCGCAGCCGGCTCCCACTGGAATCCGACCAACCAGCCGCACGGCAACCACGCTGGCGACTTCCCTGTCCTGTTTTCCAACGACGGCTATGCGCGGATGAGCTTTTTCACCAACCAGTTCAGGGCGGCAGATGTCGTCGGCAAATCTGTCATCATCCACCAAAGCCCGGACGACTACCGGACACAGCCTGCGGGCAACAGCGGCAAGCGGCTGGCCTGCGGGATTATCCAGCCTGCCTAGCGACCGCGCCATTTTTGCTTCCGCTATGCGAATCCATCAGGCGAGAGCAGGACACAGCCGTGCCGTGGACAGCTTCGTACCCTCGGCTGCCGTGGCAATAAAAAAAGCACAGAGACTCAAGCCCCTGTGCTTCCTTCGTTTTCTTTTGTTATGCGCAAAGACTTGTCACATCGGCAAAAGGCCAGTCCTTCGCGCGACCGCCATTTCTGTTGCCTGTTATCCGCGCAGCAGCGACAAGTCGAATCGAGGGACAAGCCCTTCCTCGGCAGCGCGCCCCAGCAAGGCGGTGATAGCTGCGTAGCCGTCCTCTCCGAGATTGCGCGTAAATTCGTTTACGTACAGGGCAATGTGTGCCTGAGCAACCTCGAAGGACAGCTCCTGGGCGTGGCACATGACGTACTCCTGCGAAGCGGTCGGATGAGCCCAGGCGTATTCTACAGACGCGCGCGTCCAGTTCGCCAGCGCTTCGAGATCCATTGATCTTTTGGCGATGATCGCCCCGAGCGGAATCGGCAGATTGGTGTCTGCTTCCCACCAGTTGCCCAGATCGGTCATGAGGGCCAGTCCGTAGTTTTGATAAGTAAAACGCGCTTCGTGAATGACCAGGCCCGCGTCGATTTTGCCGTCGCGCACGGCAGGCATGATTTCGTGGAACGGCATCACGACGATTTCCCCTACACCGCCCGGGACGTTTTGCGCAGCCCACAAACGGAACAGCAGGTACGCCGTCGAGCGTTCGCTGGGAACGGCCACCCGCTTGCCGGAGAGCCGGGCCGGGTCGTTGGCGCTTGCGCCTGCATCACCCTGTGTCAGCACGAGCGGCCCGCAGCCTCTGCCCAAAGCCCCGCCGCAAGGGAGCAACGCGTATTTGTCCAGCACCCACGGCAGTGCCGCATAAGAAATTTTCATCACTTCCGGCCCCTCGGCACGAGTCGCCAGCGTGTTCGTAATATCAATGTCGGCATACATGATGTCCAACTCGGGCGCACCCGGAATCAGCCCGTGTGCCCAGGCGTGAAACACAAACGTGTCATTTGGACACGGAGAAAACGCAATCTTCATTTACAGCACCTCCCGCAAAACTGAGCTTCCTTTTCGCAGCGCTTCCAGCGCGTCCTTGATTCGCCACGCCGACTTGTCGCGCGGGCCAATCGCGTTGGAAACCGTCCTGATCTCCAATACAGGCACGCCAGCCGCATGCGCAGCGACCGCCACACCGTATCCTTCCATGGCTTCCGCGAGCGCTTCCGGCATCCTGTCAGCCAAAGCCTGTGCCGTTTCCGCCGTTCCCGTCACCGTAGACAGCGTCAGGATCGGTCCGCGACCAACGGGCAAGCCCGCTTTTTGCATGGCGCGCTCCACACGCTCTGCCAGCTCGCCAGCCACGGGCACACGCGCCGAGCCAAACCCCAGCTCGTCCACGCTGCAAAAGCCATCCGGCGTCTCCGCTCCCAAATCTGCGCAGACGATCTCACTGGCTACCGCAATCGAGCCGACCTCTGTCCGGCCGACGAAGCCGCCGCAAATCCCCGCGCAAACCACCAGGTCGTACTGCACCTTTGCCAGCGCCCGCGCGGTACTGGCAGCGGCCGAAGCTGGCCCCACGCCTCCGACGGCCACCGTGAACCGTGCGTCCTCGCCCAGCCCTTGCATGACCGCATCCCGCTCTGCCGCTACCGATGTCACGACGAGAATGCGCTGCTTTTTTTGCTCATCAAGCATTTCCAGCCTGCCCTCCTTCCTCTGCTTCCCTTCTTTATTTCGTACAGCTTTCTTGAAAAAACATTTCCTCCTCCACGTTATCGCTACTTGTCCTTCGTGTAAAGAGTTTGGGGTGTTTGACAGACAAATGCGCCGCTGCTGTCGCCAAAACGCATCCGTCTGCTGGAAAAGGATTAACAACGATTCTTCAATAAAATATATTTAGTTACGAAAAGTAATTATATTACATTGAATAAGTTTTGCATTTTCCATGCATCCTGTTAAAGAAAAAAAGCCATTGGAGGTATGAATCTGAGTAAAGATTTTTTCACAGCCGTAAAAGACAGACGCACCTATTACGGAATCAGCAAGGAAGCTGTTGTCTCTGACGAGCGTATTCGCGAGCTTGTCGAAGAAGCCGTCAAGCATACGCCTTCCTCCTTCAACTCGCAAAGCGCCCGCGTCGTTGTGCTTCTGGGCGAACACCCATGCTGTGGAGCATCACCAAGGAAACGCTACGCAAAATCGTGCCAGCCGAAAGCTTCGGACCGACAGAAGAAAAAATGAACGCGTTCGGCAAGCCAACCGCACAGCCTGGCGAAAAACAGTTCCAGCCCATCGCGGAACGAGTGAAGTTTTTCTCCTTATCGCTAGGTAAATTCCCCCATTAATAAGGCGGCGCGCGAGACATCCAGTCTTTTCGCCGTCTTTCCTTGTTTTTTTGCTGTACGGATCTGAAAGTAACTGATTGATTTCCGCTCCTGCCTGTGGTAGTATTAATTTAAACAAAAGAAGTTTCAAATGAGTGTTCACATATTGTAAAGGGTTTACAGTTATGTTTGAACCTTTCACAATGTGTGAATTTTATTTTATCCACAAATAAAAGTTGCATATTCATTTTAACTTTGTTGGAGGTAACACCCATGCAAACAGGTACAGTAAAATGGTTCAACGCTGAAAAAGGTTATGGTTTCATCGCAGTTGAAGGCGGAAACGACGTATTCGTTCACTTCAGCGCAATCACTGGCGAAGGCTTCAAAACTCTTGAAGAAGGCCAACGCGTTGAATTCAACGTGGTAGAAGGCAACCGCGGACCACAAGCTGAGAACGTAGTAAAACTGTAATTGGCTCACAAAGCTGCCCTTGCTTGATAGCAGGGCGGCTTTTTTTCGCTCTTTCTCAACCTGCGCGGCCGCTTTTTGTCGGTCACCCGCCATAAAATTCGGACTTTGTTCCTAAAGAGCTGTTGACAACAGACAAAGCTCCCCATATAATCACGGTATAATGCAGCGAAAAGCAATGGCGCTTTCCAGCATGAAGTTTTCAAAATTTACACAATGATACAAGCTGAGACATCATTCCTTCGCTTATTTTTTAGTCTCGTTTGAAAGCGGTTCCAGATGATTTATCAATCTTCAAGCTGTTTAAACAAGTCCATACGAAAATAAGCAAAGGCGCTTAGGGCAAATCCCCGGTTTTCAGGGATCCTAAGCGCTTTTATTGTTTACATCTTTCAAAAAGGTGGGGTTGTCCATGGAGCACATTGGAAGTGTCATTATTTACATCATCATGCTATGCGCAGTCATCGGTGCTGTCGCCGCAATCCGCAACAGCGATGAAGGGCTTGGCAAGGAGTTCATGGAAGGAATTCACTCAACCGGCTACATCTTCGTTCCCGCAGCCGGGATCATGGCCTCCCTCCCTTACATCTCGTGGTTTGTGGAAAAAGCGGTGTCGCCGATTTTCCACAAAATCGGCGCCGACCCTGCCCTCGCGGCAACAGCCATTTTGGCTTCCGACATGGGTGGCTACCAGTTGGCGAACATCTTGAAAAGCTCGACAGAAGGCTGGGTAATGGCTATGGTCGTCGGTCTGATGGCTGGTGCGACGATCGTTTTCTCCATTCCAATGGGGCTGGCCATGCTCGACAAGCGCGACCACAAATACATGGCGCTTGGCGTCATGTCCGGGATTTTGACTGTTCCGATCGGCGCTTTCATCACCAGTGCCATTCTCTCTCTGTCAAACGCGCAAGTTCGTGCTGAAATCTCTACAAACGCTGACTCCACGTATGCGTTTGCCATCGGAATCGGCCAGGTGCTTTTGAACTTGTCCCCTATCCTGATTTTTGTTGTGGCGATTGCCGCAGGTCTGCGCTTCATGCCTGACCTGATGATTCGCGGATTCATGATCTTTGGTAAAACAATGGACGCTGGCATCAAACTCGTTCTCGTGTTTTCGATCGTGGAATACTTTACAGGCATTTTCTCTACCGTATTCGGCTCTTGGGGATTCGATCCGATCATCGCCGACCCGAAAGACCAATACCGCGCGCTGGAAACAGCCGGTTACATCGGAATCATGCTCTGCGGTGCGTTCCCGATGGTGTACTTGCTGCGCAAATACGCGGCGAAGCCACTGGAAGCGCTGGGCAACAAGCTGGGCCTCAGTCCTACAGGCAGTGCGGGGCTGCTGGCAACTGTCGCCAACATTTTGGCCATGTTCCGCCTCGTGCGCTCCATGCCGCCAAAAGACAAAGTCATCAACATCTCCTTCGCGGTATGTGCGGCGTTCTTGCTGGGCGACCACTTGTCCTTCTCCGCGAACTTCCAGCCTAACATCATCTTGCCGGTGATGCTCGGCAAGCTCGGTGCAGGTGTGATCGCCATCGCGCTCGCCTACTGGCTCTCTGTGCCAAAAGCGCTGGAGCTGGAGAAACAAGACCGCGAAGCTGGCATCATCGGTCCTGACGAATACATGGACGGACACGGCGAGCAAAAAGCTTCTACTGAAGTAGCGGCTACCAAAGAGTAAGACAAAGTCACGCTTTTCCGCATAACAAAAAGGCTGTCCCTGGAGACAGCCTTTTTTCTTTTGCCCTTTTGCCATGCCGTAATGAAAGCAACACGTCTCAAAACGTCCTGCTTTACATAATCTGTAATGTATTTTGCAAAACCACCAAGGAGGTAATTCCCGGATTTTTCACGATCGGGTTCACGCCTATCCGCTGGCCGCCTTTTCCCGGCCGTCCCGCATCGCGTTCTACGCCTCCCGCCGCTTCCTCGGCAACAGCTCCCTGCACCAGCACAGCGCAGACTACCACAAGCACTACAAGGACGAATTTGACTGTATCGAAGCAGAAGCCGCTGCCGTCGATGAGCTTATCCGTGCCGACGAGCGCGTCGACTTTGTCAAAATCGACATTGAAGGCGGCGAGTATCAGGCTTTTCTCGGCATGGAAAGAATCATCGCGAAGCAGGCGAAAACCGTCGTTTTTGAACTGAACCGCCATATGCTCCAGGCGGATTGGGAGCCGTTTACCCAGCTTTTGCACGACTATCGGCAGACGTTTGCCAAGCGCTTTTTCGTCCTCGATGCAACAGGGGCCACCGTCGAGATCGACCTCGACATCGTGCTTGCTACCGGGGAGTGCCCGTATCTGGTCATGTCAGACTGATCTGCCAGACGCCAAATTTTGGCGCGCAGCACAAAATCGTCCTCGCCTGCTTTCGGCGCCGCTTTCCAGACTAGACTGGCGAGCGCTTGCGTCCAGGCCATCCCGTGCAAGCTGCGTGCCTTCTCCCATATTTCATTATCCATATCAGATTTTGCTATTTTTTTCGTATAATGTGCAATTGAGCAGTAGTCAATCAAAAATGAATGTTATAATAAGAGAGTAGAAAATTTCACAATGGGGAGAGAAACGATGGAACAACAAAATGCAATTTCGACTCATCAAAAATTACCCATTGGAAAGTTGCTGAAGAGAATCTTCTTTATTCTCGTCGGTGCTTCCCTTGTATCGGTAGCTTTGGAGATTTTCCTCGTGCCGAACAAGATCATCGACGGAGGAATTGTAGGTATCTCCATCATTGCCTCGCATCTCACTTCTCTTTCTCTTGGCATTTTCCTGTTCTTGCTTAATCTGCCTTTTCTCATAATCGGATATAAGCAAATCGGAAAGACGTTCGCTATTTCCACGCTGTTTGGGGTCAGTGTCATGTCCGTGGGTACGATGCTGTTGCACGAAGTCCCTGGCTTGACGGATGATCCGCTGTTGGCAGCCGTGTTTGGCGGCATTATTTTGGGAATTGGCGTAGGGCTCGTCCTGCGTTACGGCGGCTCTCTGGATGGTACGGAAATCATTGCGGTACTGTTTAACAAAAAGTCTCCGTTCTCCGTTGGTGAGATCGTCATGTTTATCAACCTATTCATTTTGAGCAGTGCCGGATTCGTATTCGGTTGGGATCGCGCGATGTACTCGCTGATCGCCTATTACATTGCTTTCAAAATGATCGATCTGACCATCGAAGGCTTCCAGGAATCCAAGTCGGTCTGGATTATTAGCGACAATCACAAGGCATTGGGAGACGCCATCGTTGCCCGTCTGGGACGCGGTGTCACCTATTTGAAAGGTGAGGGTGGCTACACCGGCGATGACAAGAAAGTCATTTTCTGCATCATCACCCGTCTGGAAGAGGCCAAGCTGAAGCTGATCGTGGAAGAAATCGACCCGAGTGCCTTCCTCGCAGTCGGCAACATCCACGACGTGCGCGGCGGACAATTCAAGAAAAACGCCATTCACTAGGCAAATAAAAAAGGTGTCGTCTGCACGGGCAGCGGCACCTTTTTTGTATTCGCGCTCCGACTTAGAACAGCTCACTGTCCGGCTGGCTGGCACGGAAAGGTCATGACAACCTCCGTTCCTTTTCCCGGCTGGCTTTTGACGTCGATTTGCCCTCCGTGCGCGATGACGAGCTGCTTCGCAATCGCCATTCCCAATCCTGTCCCGCTCGTGTCCTCCTCGGTATGGCCTCCGCGGTAATAGCGCTCGAACAAATTTGCCAACGTTTTTTCATCCATCCCCGGGCCGTTGTCCGCAATCCGGACAACAAAGCTGTCTGGTGCTGCCAGGCTAACCTCTACGCGCACAGCCGTCCCTTTCGGCGTATGCCGGATCGCATTCGTCAAGATGTTGATGATGATTCGCGAAAACCATTTCGGATCGACCATCGCGACTATTTTTTCCTCGCGCGCCTCAAACCCGATATCGTGCCCGGCTGCGTCCGGCTCGTTGACCAGGTCAGCCGTAATGCGACGGATCGCCTCCACGACCGGGACGGGTTCCTTGACCATGGACAGCGCATGGTTTTTCAGGCGGTACGTCAGGTTCAAGTCTTCAATCAGGCCGTTCATGTAGTCTGCCTTTTCCCGGATCGTCCGGCCAAACTGGCTGACTTCCCCTCTGCCCCACTCGTACTGCTCCGACTCCAGCATCGTCGCATAGCCGAAAATCGAGCTGAGCGGCGTCTTCAGGTCGTGGGAAAGCCCGGATATCCATTCCTCGCGCGTCCTCTCCACGTCCTTTTGCCGTTCCTTATTCGCCTGCAGCGTATGGCTGAGCTTCGCCAGCGCGTCAAAAATGTCCTGAAAGACGGCAAACGACTTCTTGCGCTTCCCTTTTCGCGTCGTCCCGACACGCCGTCCGTTTTTTCCTGTCGGCTCTGCATAGCGCCCCTGCGCCAGATTGCCCAGCCAGTTCACCATGTGCAACAGCGGCTTCCCGATGCGCAGCGCATACCAACTGCCTGCGAACAGCACGGACACGATCAGGATAATCCCCACCTGCCAAAAGGTGTCCGCGATCATGCTGTCGACAGACTCTGCGGCAGCTCCGGGACGGTACCACGGATTCGCCATACCGACTACGTACGTAAGCCCGCTCTCCTTGTCGTAACGGCTGACGGTAAAGTCCGGAGTATTTCTGTTTTCGTTTTCCATCTGCAACAGTTGGATCAAGTCGAGTTGCTCGGCCATCTGTGGCGCGTTGTACTGTCCGCTGAGCCGCCCTTGCCGATCATAGACGGCGTACCACGCCTTTTCCCGGGAAAAGCTCTGCGCCAGCTCGGCCGGGACAGCCGCACCGTTGGCAGGCTTCGCTGCGAGCAGTTTTGCCATCAAGGCATTTTCCGGCGCGGGTGCTCCGTACAACACGATTGCTTTTTTGTTTGTGTTTGCCTCCGGCAGATCCACTACCCAATGCTTCACGTGGTAGAGAGCGCTCTCGTCATTTTGCGCCTGCGCGATCCACTCTCCAGGCTCGTACTCCTGCGGAACATTGTCCGGCGTGCGGTACGCGTACAGCAGCTTGCCGTTGCGGTCGATGATTTGCAGCCAGCCGTTGTGGCTGTCGACACTTTTTCGTACCCGGTCGTTGACGCTGACTTTTCCCTGCTCGTATTCAAGCTGCATTTGCAGGTCGGAAGCCACCAGGCGCGACAAGTCTGCCTCCATCTCCTCGTTCATCAGCCGAATGCCCAAAAGAACCAGCGACACGATCAGGCACAGGAGCAGCACCAGCAAAAAGCCGAAAAACTGGCGGACGTATTGCAGAATCAGTTTTTTGCGCAGGTTCATGCCTGTCTCCCTGGCGTCACCAGCTTGTAGCCCAACCCTCTTACAGTAAGCAAATACTTGGGCTGTCCCGGATTTTCCTCGATTCGCTGGCGGAGCTTGTGGATGTGCACCATCACTGTATTTTCATCAAACAATCCGTACTCGTCCTTCCAGACGTGATCGTATATTTGCTCTTTGGTGAACACGCGGTTTGGATGCTGGCAAAAAAACACGAGCAAGGAAAACACCTGCGCCGGGCAGTCCACCTGCTCGCCGCCTACGATCAGCTCGGCAGCATCCGCATTGACCTGGAAACGGCCGAAGTCGTAAATTTTTGGCTCCGGGGGTGCGGCAGGAGCGGCCATTCCCATTGTCCGGCGCAGGTGGGCCTTCATCCGGGCGACGACCTCAAGCGGGTGAAACGGCTTCGTAATATAATCGTCAGCCCCGTGGGCAAAGCCGCTCAGCTTGTCAAAATCCGTTCCTTTCGCCGTCAGGAAAAAAATCGGCGCCTTCGTGCGCTGGCGAACGGCGGAGCATAGCTCGAAGCCGTTTTTGTCCGGCAGCATCACATCGAGAATCAGCAAATCATAGCGGCGCTCCTCTACCAATCGCAACGCCTGCTCTGCTCGCGTGCACGTATCTATGTAAACGAAGCCTTCTTTTTGCAGCACCGTTTTCAGCATGTGCAAAATCGCTTCCTCGTCGTCTACCAGCAAGATTTTCGCTTCTTTTTCCACGTTCTCACTCCCTTTTTCTCCTTCATCATATCACGGGCGAGGGGCGGCTACGAAAAAGATAAGGTAATGGTAAGGTTGCGGTTTCGTACAGGAAAGATTCGTCGCTTATGCTGAAAGGGAAAGGAGCGATCACGCTTATGTGGGCTATTTGCAGGCACGAATATGTTCGATTGTTTAAAAGCATCAAGTCATTGATTACGATCGCCTTTATCGTCGGCGTATCGTATTGGGTTTCCGATCTGGTCAATCGGGCGGCGGCTTTTGTCCCGGCACAGGATCTGGCGCAGGGGCACGCCCTCGGTATTTTTACACTGATTATGCTCCTTGGACCGCTGTTCGTATTCAGCTTGTCCCATGACGTCATCAACCGCGAGCTGGCGGGGCGGACGATGCGGTTTCTCGTCACGCGCACGTCCCGGAACCAGATTGTCCTCGGGAAATTTCTCGGGGTCGTCTGCTTCTGGCTGAGCTGTCTTGCGATTACGTTCGGCGTGGTGCTGGTCACTGTCCATACGTTTGACGGCAAAACCTTTTGGCAGTGCCTGTCGCTGCTCGTCTATTGCATCTCGCTGGCGCTTTTGCTCTCGCTTGTGGTCCCTCGGCCGAGCTACACAATGTTTCTCGGCATCGTCGCAGCGATGCTTCTGCCTGGACTCGGATTGTGGAGCACCTTCTCCGACCATCCGGCCGCTCAGTGGATCGCCTATTTGACCCCGTTTGTGTTTATGGAAAAAGGCGGCGCCTGGATCGGGTTTATCTGGCTCTATGCCGCTCTGTTTCTCGGCGCTTCCATGTACTTGTTCCAAAGGAGGGATTGTTGATGGCCGTCATTGAAACGCTGCAATTGAGCAAACGCTTCGGCGATCGCACCGTTGTCGATCAGGTGAGCTTATCCGTGCGAGGCGGAGAAATTTTCGGGTTTCTGGGGAGAAACGGGGCGGGGAAGTCTACGTTTATCAACATGCTGACAGGCATCATCCGCCCGAGCTCGGGCCGTATCCGGATGTTCGGCCACGATGTCCAGACGGAAGACTGGAAGCGACGCATTGGCGTGTTGCCCGATTATTCCACCTTTTACGACTCTCTGTCTGCTGCGGATCACCTGCGCTATTTCGCCCGCGTCAAAAAAGTTGGACTGACGCATGAGGACTGCATGCGCATCCTCGACGCCGTAGAGCTTGGCGAACACGCTGCGCGCAAAGCCAAAACGTTTTCCTTCGGGATGAAAAAGAAGCTGGGCATTGCCCAGGCAATGGTCGGCGACCCGGAGATTTTGTTCCTCGACGAGCCGACCTCCGGCGTTGACGTCGAGTCAGCCCTGCACATTCAGGAGCTGCTGTTGCGCTTGCATCAGCAAGGCAAAACGATTTTCATGACCTCGCACAACTTGCACGAGGTAGAGAAAATTTGCACCCGCATCGCGATTATGAAAAGCGGCAAGATCGCTTCAGAAGGCAGCCTCACCGAACTGCAGGCAGCCCAGCAAGCCTGGCGGCAGGTCCAGGTGCGCCACTCCGCCTTTTCCGCAGAAGAACAAGCCGCGCTGCGCGCCTTTGTCGAGTCGCTGGGCCGCAACATCCGTTGGGGAGAAGGCCGCTTCCAGCTTCAGGTAGATGAGGAGCAAAAGGTGGCCGCATTGGTGCGCGCCCTCGTGCAAGCGCGTGTGGACATTTACGGCGTGAACGTCGATGTGCCCTCTCTGGAAAAAATATTTATGCAGGAGGATGGGGATGTCTAGTGGATTTTTTACGTTGATTCTGGCGACAGTGTTGGCGTATCGGCTGATATTTGGAAATGGCGAGTGGACTGTTTCGATGTATATCGTCTGCGGGCTGCTCGCGGTCAATCTGGCCTGGGCGGCAAAGCGGTGGAGCGAGCGGAAAGCTGCGCGGCGAGGGGAATAGAAAAAGACAGCTCTTGACCCGGCTGTAGCGAAAACACGCGCAAGCTGCGGTTGGCAGGGTGGCGATTTCGTTGGCGGAAGGAAAGAGCTGTCTTTTTGGGGGAGGTTGTTGATGGGGGGTGTAAATGCTGGCTACGAGTGAGTATAGCTACTGTTGTGGGCCGTCGATCTGTCGTAAGTTTTACTACAGGCTACTGCTGCAGCCCGTCGCTGCTGTCGCAAGTTTACTACTGGCTACTGCTGTGGCTGGCGCTGCTGGCACAAGTTTACTACTGGCTACTGCTGCGGTCCGACGCTACTGTCACAACTCCACACTACAAATACGCTGGCAACTGCTCCAGCCGTTCGATAACGGCCAGCGGCTGATGAGCAGAAGTGGCCTTTTTCCCACGTGGATTCAGCCAGACAGCGGAAAACCCCGCATCAATAGCTCCTGCCACATCCGCTTCCCATGTATCGCCAACAAACAGCACCTCGCTGCTCGCCACGTCGAATCGCTCTTGCGCCGCCGCATAAATCCGCGGGTCCGGCTTATGGTAGCCGAGCAGCTCGGAAATCACCACCCGCTCTTGCGGGAAGTAAGCAGACAGCCCCAAACGCTCCAGCTTGATAAACGCCATGTCTACCGGACCATTGGTGACGATGCCAAGCTTATGCTCCTCTGCCAGCTTCGCGATGACAGCCTGCACAGCCGGATCAGGCTGGACGGCCTCGAGGCAAGCCGCCTGGTAAGTCCGCTGGAAATCGTCAGCCTCTTCTACTGCGATCATGCGGTTTAAGTCGGCCATGGCCCTCTGCAGGCGCAACTGGCGATACTGCGTAAAATCGTACTTTTTCGCTATAACATCCACCCACAGATCGTCTCCGTGGCGGCGCAACGCCGCAAGCAGCTCCGCGCCGTCCAGGTCAGTCGTGAGTGCATGTGTGGCAATCGTCTGCTGCATCCCTTTTTCCCAGCAAGCAGAAAAATCAAACAGCGTATCGTCGAGATCAAACAATATCGTGCTGAATCGAGACAAGATGGTCACTTCCTCTTCCCTGTTTTCCTCCATTTTTCCTCTAAAAAATATCTGCGTGAGCCGCTGTCTTTTGCTAAGATCATTGTAACGGATTATCGGCGTCACCATAACAATTTTGGCACATTTTACGAAAAAGGAGGCTGACGGTATGTCAGAAGAAAAAATCGACCAACTGCTGGAAGGAATGAATGAGCTTCGTTTGGTTACGCGCGCCATTTTGGACAGGCAGGACGAGACAGACGCCAAGCTGGAAGCTTTAACGATGGAGGTGCATCAGCTTAAAGGTGAGGTCGCTGAGCTGAAGCATGATGTAGCTGTGCTCAAGCAGGACGTGGCTGAGTTGAAGCATGATGTAGCTGTGCTCAAGCAGGACGTGGCTGAGCTGAAGCATGATGTAGCTGTGCTCAAGCAGGACGTGGCTGAGTTGAAGCATGAGGTGGCCGTACTCAAGCAGGATGTTGCCGAGTTAAAGCAAGATGTCAACGTGCTCAAACAGGACGTGGCTGAACTAAAACAAGACGTCGCCCTGCTCAAACAGGACATGGCAGATGTCAAAGACGGCCAGGACCGCCACGAACGCGTGCTGGAAACGCTTGCCCTGCGTGCGCTGGAGTGGAATGCGTTTCGCCTCGACCAACTGCGCAAGTAAGCGTGCAGGCAAGGCAGGAGGCAAGTGACCATCGTCCATTGCCCCCATTGCATCGAAGGTTATGTGGCTGCCAGCTCTTTTTCCAACGCGGCTTTCAATTCATCCGGCAGCGCGACCGACCGTCTCGTGTTCGCATCGATCATGACCATTGTGACATCGGCGTCTGCGGCCAGCACGTCCTCGCTGTTGTACAGCTCATGGCGAATCACGAAGCTTTTTTCTCCAACCCGCAGCGCAGTCGTAAGCGCGTACACCTCTTCGCGCATATGCAACTCTTTTCGATAGTTGATATTGATATTGACAACCACAGGCATTACGGCCCGCCGCTTCAATTCATCGAGCGTAAATCCCAGTTGCCAGATCCAGTCAAACCTCGCCCACTCCATGTACTCCAAATATTTGGCATTGTTCACATGACCGATGACATCAATATCCGTAGATTGCACGGTAAACGCAAAGCGATGGGCCATCTCTCTCACTCCTTGGACTGTTTCTTCCAGTATAACGAATATCAGTAACTGAGTGAATATTCATTCAAAATATTCCGAACGATTCTGCTGGTCTTTCCCTCTGTTTCTCCTATAATAAAAGAAAAGAACAAGCGATCTGGAAAGGATGGTTGGATGTTTGAGCAGGAACTGCTGCCTTCGCTGCAAACGGCCCGCTCCCGTTACATGGACGCGCTGGCCAATCTGCAGGCTGACGAGCTTCCCTTAAAGCTCGCCCCGGGCTCTAATTCCATCGGCTTTTTGATTCGCCATATCGCCGAAGTCGAGTATCGGTTCTGTCTGATGTTTTTTCAGCGTCCACTCCCTTCCGACGTCTCGTTGAGCACCATCGGCCCGGTCAAAGACGAAGGGAACTTCACCGATCTGGCTGCGCTTCTCGCCATCTGTGAAGCCTCGTACCGCCATCTGGTCGACTCTCTCGCTGCGCTGCCGCCCGAAGCATGGGATGTTCCGTGCGAAGCTCCAATCGGCATCCTGACTCCCCGTCAGGCACTCGGACGCCTGATCTACCACATGGGCTATCACGGCGGACAGATCGGGCTGATTCGCAAATACGGAGGGACCAAATGACACTGAAGCTCACCGGGGAAAGGCTCGCCATCCGCGAATTGCAGCGCGCAGAGCTGCCGTTTGTGCTGGAGTTGTACAACAGCAACCCCGGGTACAACCTGCTGCGCCACAACGTCAGCACCATGACTCTCAGCGAGCTGGAAGCGGAGTACGATTCGACGCTTGCCATTCCCCAGGGATATTGGCTGCTTTTGGCCGTAGAAGGGACACCCGTTGGCGTGATGCACGTCGTCCTCGCAAGCGATAGCGAGCCGAAAAGCTGGATCAGCCTGCTCGTCTTGCACGCTTCCTGGCAGAAAAAAGGACTGGGTAAAGAAGCGGTGAAGCTGTTCGAGAGCTTCTGCGCCGTACACGGCACCCGGCACATCCATCATGGAGTCATCGCGCATAATGAGTCCGCTCTGCGCTTTTGGGGCAGGCTCGGCTACGAACAGTATCGCCAGGTGGAAGCGCCCGTTGGACTGCTGACGCAGCCAGTGCTTTTGGTCGCAAAATGGCTTGACTCCCCATCTGAGCCATAAGGAGGTGAACCGCAATGAAGCGTCGCCTGTTCGAATGTGATGTACCTGTCCTCGCCTAGTCGGTGAGGAAGCGGTTTTTCTAACGGCCTCCCGGCTAACAAGCCTGACTGTACCATTCAGATTCATTCCGGGAGGGACTATTCATGTCGCATTCACAATGGAAGCAATCGTTACTCGGCGCCATTTGCCTGACTCTCGCTGCCGCAATTTGGGGTGGCGTCTACGTCGTGAGCAAAGTCGTGCTGGACGTCATTCCGCCGTTTACGCTTTTGATCTTGCGCTTCGGCATCGCGCTGATCGTTTTGGGGGCTTTCGCTCTCGCTCGCAGAGAAACCGTCCTGAAAAAAGATTATCCGCTGCTGATGACCATTGCCTTTGTCGGGGTCACCATCTCAATCGCGGCGCAATTTCTCGGCACGAAGCTCTCGACCGCGCATATGGGCGCGCTGATTACTTCCGCTTCCCCTGCTTTTATCGCCATTTTCGCGGTTTGGCTGCTCAAAGAGAAAATCCACTTCAATCAGGCAACAGGCATTTTGCTTGCAACCGTGGGCGTCATCATCGTCATCGGCGTGCCGGACCAGGCGGACGCCCAGTCGTCTCTGACAGGCAACCTGATTCTGCTCGTGGCAGCGGTAAGCTGGGGGCTTTACACCGTCCTCAGCAAAAAAGCGACGCAGCGTTATTCCTCTCTGCTCGTCACAACGTACGTGGCCTTGTTTGGTCTCGTCTTCACCAGCCCTGTCATGGTCTGGGAACTGTCTGTCACGCCTGTCTCCTGGCAGTTTGGCTGGGAGATTTGGGCCGGTGTGCTGTACATCGGACTCATCTCGACAGCCGGGGCGTTTTACCTGTGGAACAAAGGCTTCGAACTGATGCAGGCGGGCAGTGGGGCAGGTTTCTTCTTCGTCCAGCCGATCGTCGGCGCATTTCTGGGCTGGCTTCTGCTGCACGAGCACCTGGGCGTCAGCTTTTTCGTCGGAGCGGCCTTTATTTTTCTCGGCGTAGCCCTGTCGAATCTGCACAAGCGCGAATCGTCGGAAAGCAATTGACGTTTTCAGACGGGTAAGACCGTTACGAGCTTGAGTAAACATGGCTTCATCCATTTTTACGCGAAGCCCTTCGTCCCCCTTGTCCCTACACAGCGCGAACGAACGTTTACAAACTCGTATCGCCTACTCGAAAAAAGGACAGCAGACTTCCTGCTGTCCTTCTCTATATGCCACTATCTAGCCCACCACTACGGACAAAAAGTCTGCGTCACCCGCGGCCTTTCCCCGGTCATGTCGATCTCGGCGCGCGCTCCGTTTACAAACGTCATCTGCGGAGGCACATGCCCACAGTCGATGTCGTACAGGATCGGTACCCGCAGCTCTGCGGCCAGCTCCTGATATACATCTTCTGCTGTATAGCCGTCTACGGGTTGATTCGCTGCGCTGCGCCCAAACATGATCCCGGCGCAATGCTCGAACCAGCCTGCCAACTTCATCTGTACAAGCGACCTGCGCAAATCGGCAGTCGACAGCTCGCAATTTTCCAGGTACCAGACGATCGGTTCGTTCTGAATCCGCTCTCGTTGAAACCGCCGGACATCTCCGTAAGGCGTCCCGACGACGTGGCGGATGACGTCAATGCAGCCGCCAAGCAGCCGTCCTGTCAGTTTTAGCGGTGCGGCTTCAGTCGATTTCCAGCGGGTCGGCTCTGTGAGGTGAAAAACAACCGGAGTGGGCTTGTCATGCTGCCATTGCGCCTGGTAGAGAGCCGATGCCTCCTGCACAACCTGCTCGCCTGCCCCAGTCGAAAGCACCGCCTCCCACTTGGCTGTCGTCTCATCCATGGACGTTCCGCGCAAATCGATCAGGTTGGCTCCGTGCGCGGTTGCCAGGCCCGTTTTCAGTGTAATGACAAAAAGCAGCAGGCTGACATCGGAGTAGCCGAGCACCCATTTGGCAGGTAAGGCTTCGAAATCAAGGTACTCAAGAATTTCAATCAGCAGCTCGCCGCCCCACGGCGGGATAATCAGATCAATGCTGTCGTCGCGGAGCAATGCGTTAAACTCGGCCGCACGGACTTTTGCCTCCGCAGACTTGGCTTTTTGCTGCGTCCAGGCTGTGTCCTTGCACACGGTCTGGTAGCCGCGCTCCTCCATCCGCCTGCAGGCGAGCTTGAGCAGCTCATGCAATTCGCCCGGCACCCCTGAGGACGGAGCAGTAACCCCGATCGTACTTCCTTTTTTCAAAGACGGATATGTAATCACGACAGTTTCCTCCCGCCAAACCGTTTTTTGTCTTGCTTGTCAGCCGCGCTATTGCAAAAGCGCATTGCTCGATGAGAAGCCAGAGAGTAGGCATGGGCCTACGCCAACATCACTTGAGCTTGCGTTGCCTAACTTGGGCTTGCGTAACCTTACTTGGACTCACGTTGCCTGACTCGGGCTTGCGTAACCTGACAGGCGTTTACGTTGCCTGACTTGGGCTAGCGTAGCCTGACTAGAGCTTGTGGGCCTGCGAAACATGACATGACCCGCCAAACATAACCCGGGCAACGTAGCAAAACCCGGCCTTCCCCAACATTCCATGCATTTGAAACCGAAAATCACGAAGCTTACATCCCATGCGCTCACAGCACCAACGCATTCCCCGCCCCCTGTTGAAAACTACCCCCACTTTACAATAAATTCAACAAAAATTCCAATTGCAACATCTTTTCACACAAACGCCCCGATCAGAAAAAAGCAAAAAAAAGACGGCCTATAGCCGCCAAATATATATAAAACGGGAGGGAAGTAGAGGAGTTTCAACAAACGTTAACAAACGTGTTTCCAGTTGGCGAATCGTTACTGCTTGCTCGCGTCAGTCGAAGTCGACTGATCGGCAGATCCGCTGTTTTCCGTTCCAGTCGAACCAGTTGTGCCAGACGATGCGTCAGACTTGCTGTCTGAACTGCTGTCACTGGCTGGTGCATCAGCGCTTGCCGGGGCATCAGAAGAGGTGCCTGTGCTGTCCGAACCGCCTGTGGTATCGGAGCTGTTTGCCGATGCATCTGGCGTCGATTGATCTTGCGAAACCGAGCTGTCGGTTGATTGTCCATTATCAGAAGAAGCCGGTGTCGTTTGGCTTGTGCCCTCTTGCTGCGTCGCTGGTTCAGGCGTCCCTGTTGTGCTGGAGCAGGCTACCAGGCTTCCAGACAGGAGCAATGCGACAGTTGCAATGGAAAACCATTTTTTATTCATGTTCATTCTCCTTTCATCCTTGGCTTTCGTGACCTTCTCGCCGTCACAAGTACATCGTAACGGGCAAAGATAACCATTCTGTAAGGAGAATAGGAGAATTTCATGATCCAATTATGAAAAAAGTATGACCATGACGCCAGCCAAGCTTTGGGTCATGACGATTGTTTCGCGGGCGGCGCCGTCATTTTCGGCAGCAGGATGGTAAATGTGCTTCCTTGTCCCGGCACGCTTTCCACGCTGCACTTGCCATCGTGCAGCTCGACCAACTCTTTGACGATGGCAAGGCCAAGACCTGTGCCTTTGTTGTTTTTCGAGCGGCCGCGATCCACCTTGAAAAACCGCTCCCAAATCCGGTTCAGATCGTCTGCGCCAATGCCCATGCCCGTATCCTGCACCTGGATGCACACCCATGGGTCCTGCAGTTTGGCCGTCATCCGGATTTCGCCTGCTGCCGTGAACTTGAGCGCATTTTTCACCAGGTTTTTCAAAATTTGCGCCACCCGATCCTTGTCCGCATAAATGCGCGGCAGTTCCTCCTCGACCTCGACTGTGAGCTGAAGCCCTTTTTCCTCGGCCTCCTGGCGGAAGGAAAAAGCGACCCGATTCATCACCTCTGCGACATCGACAGGGAACTTCGCGAGATTGACCTCGTTGTTTTCCAGCTTCATCAAATCCATCAGGTCATCGACCAGCCGATTGACCTGCATCGTCTCCGAATACATGACGGCGTAATATTTTTGCCGGGCCTCTTCGTCCTCTACCAGCCCGTCCTGCAGCGCCTCCAAAAAGCCTTGTATCGCTGTGAGCGGCGTGCGCAGCTCGTGGGACACATTGGCGAGAAAATCGTTGCGCACCTGCTCCAGATGGTGCCGTTCCTGCTCCACCTTTTCCAGCTTTTCTGCCATCGTGTTGATCGTCTGCGCCAAATCGGCAATTTCATCGTGCGTGTCTACCTGGACACGCTCCGCGTAGTTGCCCCTGCCGATCTCCGCCGCCGTCCGCTCGATCGTGCGCAGCGGCCGCGAGATCGACCAGGACAGGTAGGAAACCATCGCGGTAGACAGCACAACGCCAAACAGCGTCGCCCACAAAATCGACTCGCGCATTTGTCCGAATGTTTTTTCGATCCCTTCGATGGGAGCGTGCAGGATGATTCCTCCGTACACATTTTCGCCCTCGCCCCATGGAACGGAAACCGAGAGCATCGGGTCTTCCAGCCCTTCGATTTTCAGCTCGGAAATCGCATTTTTGCCTTTTAGCACGTTGTCGGCAATCGAAACTGCCACCGACTTTCCGGTGAACACCTCGTCCTTCATGGAGGTCGCGACAATTTTTCCTTCTTTATTGAACAGCCAGATTCGCGTGTCGAACGACTCATCGAGCATCGCCAGCTTGTCCAGGAGCGCCTTGTTCACTTTATTGCTGTTGTGAATCGCGACGTTGACCTTCTTCGCCATCCGCAACAGCTCTTCTTCCTTGGAGTTGTAAATATACTCCCGTGCGAAAAACGACAGCAAAATGCCGGAAATGCCCAGACCGACCAGAACAGTCGCCAAAAAGCTGAACAGCAGGCGGCGGAAAATGCTTTTGGAAGTACCGAGCATCAGGATTCCACCCCAAACTTGTAGCCGATCCCCCATACCGTGTGGATGCACTCGTAAGGAAGCTTATCCAGGCGTTGTCTGATCTTTTTGATATGAACATCAATCGTCCGGACATCTCCGAAGTAGTCGAATCCCCATACCTGCTCCAGCAACTGCTCGCGCGACCAGACGCTGCCCGGCGATTTCACCAGTTGCACGAGCAAATCAAATTCCTTCGGGCGAAAGCTGACCTTTTCTCCCGCGACGATCACCTCGCGCTTGTCGAGATCGATCGTGAGCTGATCGAAGCTGAAAATGCGCGGCGCGTCTTCCTCCACCTTTGGCTTCGGCTGCAGGCGGCGCATGATCGCCCTGATTCGCGCTACCAGCTCGCGCGGGCTGAACGGCTTGGTTACATAGTCATCCGCTCCCAGCTCCAGGCCGAGCACGCGGTCAAATTCCTCATCTTTTGCGGTTAGCATAATAATCGGTGTATCCCATTTTTTGCGAATTTCCCGACAAGCCTCAAAGCCGTCCATTTGCGGCATCATTACATCGAGAATCAGCACATCCGGCTGTTCGGTCTCTACAAGAGCAAGAGCTTCCCTCCCATCCTTGGCGACGACAAGCTCAATCTGTTGTTTTTCAAAATAAAGGCGAATAATTTCGCGTACATTTGGATCGTCATCAGCAACGAGGACCTTCATCTGGGTCATGGCTAACAACCTCCCTTCCTTTGAACGGCATGGGAAAATAGTGCCGTTTTTGCGACGCTACAGCTTTTTCCCATGGTAACACAGATCGCAAAAGTTGTGGACGGATAGAAGTCCTAACTGGCAGGGAATAGCAGGAAGTCTGCAAGAAAAACACGCCAAAAAACGCGCCAAACCTCAAGCGAGGCGGCGCGTTTTTTCCTTGTTTTTATGAATCTGCCAATGTTACACCTTGCCGAGCTTTTGCTCCAGCACTTCCTGCTTTGCTTTTCGTTCAGGGCGCAAGCTGCCCCAGAGGAAGCCGAGCAACGCGCCAGCAATTGCCGGAAGCAGCCAGCCGATGCCTTCCTTGTGCAGCGGCAAATGGTCCAGGATCGGAGCGAGCGCTGCGATCTTGATGCCCGCCGTCGCGAGTCCATCCAGCAGGCTGATGACCGCCGTTGCGATGATAGCGCCGCGATAGACTGCGGAGTATCCTTTGAACCATTGATGGAAAAAGGACACGAGCATCAGCACGATCGCCAGCGGGTAAATCGCCATCAGCACCGGAACGGAAATGGCAATCAGTTGCGTAAGCCCTACGTTAGCGACAGCCGCACTGAACACGCTCAAAATCACCGCCATCATCTTGTAGGAAGCGCCCGGAATACGCTCGGAGAAAAAGCGGCTGCATGCGGTAACCAGACCGACAGAGGTCGTCAGGCAAGCGAGCGTGACCGCCCCGCCAAGCAGCAGCGTGCCGAGCGGACCAAACAGATGCAGGACTGCGCCAGTCAAAATTTGTCCGCCGTTAGCGGACTGTCCCAGCGAGTGGCTCGTTGCTCCCATATAGCCGAGCGCCAAATAGACAAGCCCCAGGCCGATTGCCGCAATCACCGCTGCCTTGATCGTCGACCAGGTCAGCTTTCTCGGATCGGTAATGCCTTTTTCCCGCACGGCGGCAGTCACGACGATCCCGAACACCATCGCGGCGAGCGCATCCAAGGTCAGGTAGCCTTCGACAAACCCTTTGAAAAACGCTGCGTGCTGGTAGTCGCCTGTCGGCGGTCCAACCTCGCCAATCGGCTGAGCCAGGGATGTGAAAAACATGACGCCGATAATGACAAGCAGGGCAGGAGTCAATACTTTGCCGATCCGGTCGACCAGCTTGCTCGGATTGAGCGCCAGCCAGAAAGTGAGGGCAAAGTAAACAATCGTTGTAACGAACAGAGGAAGCGAGCTGTCCTTCATCGTCTCAGACAAAAACGGCAGGACACCCATTTCATACGTAACGGTACCCGTGCGCGGAATCGCCATGAACGGCCCGATCGACAAGTACACGATAAACGTAAACACCGTGGCAAAAACGGGATGCACTCTCCCCGCCAACGTTTGCAAATTGCCGCCGCCCAACCCGACGGCGATGACGCCAAGAAGCGGCAAGCCTACGCCCGTGACGATAAAACCGAGCATCGCGATCCACACATTTTCACCCGCTGCCTGTCCCAGCGCTGGCGGGAAAATCATGTTTCCTGCTCCGAAGAACAGGGCAAAAAGCATAAGACCGACAGTAATGATTTCTCTCGTTGAAAGCTCTCTCATGTTGTCCCTCTCTATATTTATTATTTTAATAAAATTTCCATTAGTATAACTTAATATTTCTTCACTTTTCAACAGTCGATTTGTTGAAAAGTAAAGAATTTTTGGCAAACAAGGGAGCTACTCCTCCCAAACCTCTTTTCGCTTCACCGCTCCCACCGCTTCCCAAATGTAGAGAGAGTAAATGCTGCGCCATGGCGCCCAGCGCTCTCCTATCCGGCGAATTTCTCGCTCGTCCGGCTTGTTGTCCATTTTGTACACGAGCGCGATCCCGTTGCGCAGCCCGATGTCCGCTGCCGGCAGCAAATTAGGGCGGCCCATTCCGAACATCAGCAGGCACTCGACCGTCCAGCGGCCAATGCCGCGCAGGGTAGTCAAATGCGCGATAATCTCCTCGTCCTCCATCGCCCACAGCCGCTCCAAATCAACCTTTCCGTCCACAATCGCACGCGCGTAGTCAATGATATACTCGGCTTTTCGCTGGCTGAACTGCAACGGGCGCAAGTCTTCGGTCGACAGCCGCGCGACGTCCTCCGCAGTCGGAAACGCGAGAAATTTCACGCCTTGCTCGTCTGCCACCTCTTCGCCAGCCAGCGTCAGCAAACGCTGGGTCAGATTCGCCGCAAAGGTTAAATTAATTTGCTGACCAATTATCGTCTTGACCATCGACTGAAACAGATCAGAGTCGTGCATCAGCCGCAGGCCGGAAAAGCGATCGACAAGCACAGCCAGCTCCGGCTCTTCTCTCATCTGCTCGTAAATCGGCAAAAGGTCGAGGTCTGCGCTGAAAACGTGACGAATCGTCCGTTCCAGCTCGCGCTGCTCCGCCGCAGACAAGGCAGAGGCCGTCTCGATTTTCAGGGCAGGCTGTTCAAGCTCGCCGACAAATTGTACGCGCGTCAACACCGGGCGCGTCCCGACCCGAAAAATGCGCCGCAGCATGTTGTGTTCCGGCTGTACTTCCAGTTGCGGATCAGGATGGGTTTGCAGGCGCTGCAGCAGACGCTCGAAAGAATACGGAGGTGTCAGTGGAATGGTGAATGTACGCACGAAAAACGGCCCCTTTCTCCCTAAAGGAAAATTCTTGCTCCATCCTAACACAAAACACCTCCGAAAGCTCTTTCGGAGGTGTCTTCTTTAGCATGCCCGCCTTACTTCGTAAACATTCCTTTGAGCACGAACTTCACGTTTGCCGGGCTTTCTGCCAGACGACGCATGAAGTAGCCGTACCAGTCGTTGCCGTATGGGACGTAGACGCGCATTTTGTACCCTTCACGAGCGAGGTCGATTTGGGATTGGGTGCGAATGCCGTACAACATCTGGAATTCAAACTGGGTGCGCGGAATGTTGTATTCTTTTTCCAACTGCTTCACATAGGCGATAATGTTGTCGTCGTGGGTTGCCACCGCAGCGTATCCGCCGTTCAGCAAATGCTGCTTGATGATTTTTTTGTAGTTTTCGTCTACATCGGCCTTGTTCGGGTACGCTACTTCCGGCGACTCCTTGTAAGCGCCTTTTACCAGACGGAAGTTCACTTTTTTGTCCTTCAGGCTGTCGATGTCGTCGGATGCCTTGTACAAATACGCCTGAATCACGGTTCCCACGTTTTCGTATTCTTCCAGCAGCTCGTTCAAAATTTCCATCGTTACATGGTTGTGCGCGTAGTCTTCCATGTCGATCCGCACGAAAATGTTGCCGTTTTTCTTCGCCGAGTCGAGAATGCGGCGCATGTTGGTCATGCACAGCTCACGGCTGATGTCCAGGCCGAGCGAGGTCATTTTCAGCGACAGGTTGCAGTCTACGCCGGACTGGTGAATCGCTTCCAACGTTTTGATGCAGTAGTCAGCAGACTCGTTTGCTTCTTCCAGGCTGAAAACAAATTCCCCCAGATGGTCGAGCGTGCACACAAGACCTTGCTGGTTCAGTTTGCGAACGGCGGCGATGGCTTCTGCAATCGTGACACCGGATACAAAGCGGCCGGCCCCGAAGCGCAGGCCCCATTTTTTAGCAGCCGCGTTCAGTGCTTTGTTTTTGGATAAAAATAAGAAAAAATCTTTCATGGCTTGTTCCATCGTTGACTGTCTCCTCCTCAACGTACTCTGCGTCATTTGTACTAGCATGAACCATGCCAACGCATCCTGGTAAGCTATATTTGACTCTGCCAATGGTTACGGAACACGAATGCTGTACATACTTTTCAACACATATGTACATTTCGTGTCTATCCTTGTACACTTCTGATTAGATACGATTCGCAGCAGGCAAGAGCCAGTTCCTTTTACCTGTTAGTGTGGATAGGAAGTGACGATTTGAAACCTCTCTTTTCAATGGATAGTGTTGTCTCTGACTTGGCCGCTCCCGTGAATCCTGTCGATGTCAAAATACGCGAAGGCGAAAAAGAAGGTGTGTGGCAAGAAGGCGAGCGTGCCGTAAAGGTGCTTGCCGTCCCCCGGACAGCTACGCTTGAGCAATGCCTGGGGCAAATCCGTCAGGCGCTCGCTTCCGCCCATTTGCCCACGCTGGCAGTTGTCGATGAAGCAGGACGTGCAACAGGGATTGTTTTGCCCCAGCAACTGCTGGAGGCATTTGCCAACCTGGCCCAAAACCAGTCTGTTTTGCTCAGCACCTTGATGGATACGATGAGCGAAGCGATTACGATTGTGGACTCCAACAACATCGTCCAGTACTGGAACCGGGCAGCGGAAACGATTTATGAGATCGACCGGGAGCAAGTGCTGGGCACTTCACTCGACGAGCATTTTGCCAGCGAGTCCATCCGGCTCCTCGACGCCTTGCGCCAAGGCACGTCAGTCCAACGGGTTTACCACATTCCCCGTCCAGACAGCCACGTCCTGATTAACGCCGCCCCGATTCGCCAGGGGGGGCAGATCATCGGGGCGATCTCCATCGAGCAAGATATTACGGAGCTTGTCCGCCTGAATGAAGAGTTGGCGCACACGACCGCACACTTGCACAATCTGCAGCAGGAAATGAGCAGGTTCCAGGCGGCCGACGACCCTTTTTACGCGATCAAAGGGCATTCTGCCCCCATCCAGTCTGCCATCAGTTCGGCCAAAAAAGTCGCGCAGACCGATGCCACCGTGCTGATCTACGGCGAGAGCGGCGTAGGCAAAGAATTGTTTGCCAAAGCGATCCACCAGGCCAGTCGGCGGCGGGAAAAGCCGTTTGTCGCGATTAACTGCGGAGCGATTCCGGCTGCCTTGTTCGAAAGCGAGCTGTTCGGCTATCAGGGCGGAGCTTTTACGGGGGCGGAGAAAAAAGGCAAGCCCGGCAAGCTGGAGCTGGCGCATGGCGGCACGCTTTTCCTCGACGAAATCGGCGAGCTGCCCCTGGAGTTGCAGGTCAAGCTGCTTCGCGCCCTGCAAGAGCGGCAGTTTTACCGCGTAGGCGGAACCGAGCCGATCACCGTCAATACCCGGATCATCGCAGCGACCAACCGCCAGCTTGAGCAGATGGTGGCCGACGGACGATTCCGCGAAGACCTGTACTATCGGCTCAACGTGTTTTCGCTGGAGATTCCTCCGCTGCGTGCGCGGCGCGAAGATTTGCCGGAGCTGGTGCAAATTTTCATCCACGAGTATTCCGTCGCGCACGAGCAAGCCGTCCCCCGCATCCCGTCCGAAGTCATGCAGGCGCTGTACGACTACAGTTGGCCCGGAAACATCCGGCAATTGCGCAATGTCATCGAACGGCTGTCGATCCTGCAAGAAAACGGCGTCATCTCGCCGGAGCATTTGCCAAGCGTCATCCGCTCCCAGCCCGAACCGATTGCCCCTGCTTCCTTCGCCTCGCTGGGCGGTGCGTACACAGCGCCTGCTGCGTTGCATCCGGCCCCGGCCACTCCGCTTGCCCTGCACCATCCGGCAGGACCAACGGAAAAAGAACGGGTCATCGCCGCTCTGGAGCGCACGTACGGCAACAAAAAGGCGGCTGCCGAGCTGCTCGGCATTTCGCGCGGCACTCTTTACAATAAGATGAAGAAATACGGTCTTGATGGGGAGTCGTTCAGATGGAATTGATCGCCTGGGAGGATGACAAGCTGGAAGTTCGCTACGGCGGGGAAGGCATTGTGCTTTTGCCGAAGGAATACGCTTTGCTGAAATATTTGTACACGTGGAAAAACCGGAGCTTTTCCCGGGAAAGCCTGCTCGACGCCGTATGGCCGCTGGAGGACCCGACTGACCGCACGATTGACGACCACATTTACCGGCTGCGCAAAAAGCTGCAAAAATGGTCACACCTGTTCACGATCGACACAGTGCGGGGAGTCGGCTACCGGCTGAGCTGGAAGCAGCATCAGCCGCCCCAGTTGCATGCCTGGAAGCAGGACTTTTCGGAAAGTATCCGCACGATGCTGTCCGCCTATCACGGCATGGGGATGGGCGCGGCCCTGCAAACTCTCGCGGCCAACCAGGAAGTGCTCGGCTTTCAGTTGGACCCTTTTTACGCCATCTACATCCGCTTTGTCACGGGCGACTTTGCCTGGTTTGTCGCAGACGATGACACGCCCCTGTCGGAAAAGCTGTTTTATCTTTTTCACCTGTATCACATGACCGAAATGGATGCAGAGCAAACCGCCAAGCTGTTCCAGACCATCGTCAAACATCAGGCGTCCATGCCGCAAATTTTTCAGGATGAACTGCAAATCAACGCAGTCGCCCTGTATGCCAACATGGGGGAGTGGGAGCTGGCGCAAAAGCAGGTCGCGCACGCCCGGACGATCGTCGAGCAGATGGATTCGGACAGCTTTACCTTGTTTTTGCTGGCGGGCGAAACATGGCTTGCGCTGCTGTCCGGATCGGTCGAAAAAGCCGAGGGGCTGCTGCAGCAAGCATTTGCCATCCTGCACAGGCTGCCGATGCAGCGTGAGGTGGGCAGCTTCAAGCTGCTGCAAGGGCTTTGCCAGTATCGCCAGCAGGAGATCGCCAAAGCGCGGCGGCTGGTGGATGAAGGAGTCGAAGTCATCCGGGCCACCCAGTTTGTCCCGCACCTGATCTACGCGGTGCACAACATCCTGCTGTTTTTCCGCCACGTCCCTTGCGATGCCAAATGGCAGAGCCGCTACGAAAAAATGTGGCACGACTTGGCTGTGCAGTACCAGTTCGAGCATTTGAAAAAGTCGGTCGTCCACAAGCTTTCTGCCCTCTTATGATACGCCTCTGACAAATCCCTTTTATCATCGAATCAGTTCGAAGCGATGGAGGGATTTTTTTGCTTACCGAAAACAAGACGTTTCGCACGCTGCTTTTCGCTTACGGGCTGTCTACGCTAGGGGACTGGTTCGACTTTATCGCGGTCGCCATCTTCCTGGGCTACGTCTGGCATGCCGATCCGATGACGATGGCGCTTTTGCCGATTGCGTATGCGGCTCCCGGCATTTTGCTCGGACAATTCGCCGGGGTGCTGGCCGATCGTGTCCATAAAGTACGCATGATGATCGCGGCAAATCTGATTCAGGCGAGCCTCACCCTGCTGTTGCTCGCCATGCCTGATCCGCTCTGGTTTCTGCTCGTCATCGCCTTGCGCTCCTGCGCTTCCGTCTTCAACGATCCGGCTCAGCAAACCTTGACGCGGCAAATCGTCGCACCGGAGCAACTGCTTCAGGCGACCTCGCTGAACGGAGCCGTTTTCCAAAGCGGCAAGCTGATCGGTCCACTGATCGGCGGGATGGTCGCCGCCATGGTGACACCAGCGCTCTGCCTCATCATCAATGCCGTGAGCTACCTGCTCTCCGCCGTCTTGCTTTTGACCATTCGCCACGTGGAGAAAAAGCTCCCCCGCCCCGCTTCGTGGGAAAAAACGATTCCGTTTCGCCTCGCCTGGCAGGAAGGCTGGGCCGTGTTTTTGCAAAACCGCGTCTTGCTGTTTAGCTCGCTTTTTTCCTTGCTGGCGATGATGGCGATTCAGCTTGCGGACGCGCAGTTGCCTGTCGTGTTCAGGGAAAAAGTGCCGGGGCATCCGGAGGTCGTCGGGTATTCCGTCAGTGTGATCGGGCTTGGGGCCTTGGTCACGATCACCTGGTTGCATCGGCGCAAAACGATTCGCTCGTTCGGCTGGGTGCTTGGGGGCGGCGTGCTTTTGATCGGCGCGTGCTTTGCCTGGATCGGCCTGTTCCAGCCGGGCGGCGGCATCCACTGGCTGCTGGCGGCTTCGCTGCTCGCTGGCATCGGTACGGGACTGACTTCGGTCGGCACCAACTACCTCGTGCAAAAAGAAACGCCCACGCACGCACTCGGCCGAGTCAGGGGCATTATTGATTCGCTGTCCAGCGCGACGTTTATTGTGGCGCCGTTACTGGGCGGCGCACTGATGACCTGGCTCGGGCCGGCGCAAGCCTTTTTGTGGGTCGGCTCGCTGGTCGGGGCTGTCGGCGGCGGGGCGATTCTTTTGCAGCGCTGGATTTGGGGAAAGCGCGACGCAGACACTGCCGCTACGGCTGCTGCAAAACAAGCCGGATGATCCGGTCATCCCCGTCTCTCGGCTCGCCGCGCCCATCGCGGTTGTTGGTCAAAAGGTAGAGCGATCCATCCGGGCCTTCCACAACATCGCGCAGGCGTCCTAGCTCATTGGCAAAAATCGTGGACGCCTCTGTGACGGCATCGGCGCGGCCAGGGTCCAGCTTCACGCGCAATAGTTGCTGACCGCGCAAGTTCGCAATGAGCAACTGCCCTGCCCACGGCCCTTTGCGGACAAAAGCCATGCCAGACGGTGCCCATGTCTCGTCTTTGCTTTGCCAAATCGGAGTTCGCATCCCTTGCTGCTCCTGATCGCCCGTGATCGCGGGCCAGCCGTAGTTTCCTTTTGGCTCGATCCGGTTCAGTTCATCGTGCGCCGACGGGCCGTGCTCGGAGCTGTACCACCTCGCGATTCTTTTCATGCCATCCCTCCTTTGGGTTTGATCCAGTGCGAATCAGGCAGCATTTTCGCTCGGATTCGTTCGTCCGGCGCTTGTCCAGCCCGGGCAAAAGAGCCTCGCCAGCAAACAAACTGCCTGTGATGGCCGAACCGCTTTGCGTACATCGGCTCCCACATGGACAAGAGAACTTGTTCCGTGCCAACAGCCGCCCGCTCCCATGCAGCACGATGACGGCAAGCAAATGAACGGACACTTCAAAACGGACAAAAGACTGAAAGATCAGAATGAAAATGACGTTATACAGACAAAGCTTCGCGAGCCAACGTTTTTGTTCCTCTTTTTGCTGAACAAAAAACCTGCCCCCTAAATCCGAAGACGCCCCCATCGCCACTACCCCAATCATTTCTAACGAAGCGGCCTGATTGCAAAAAAAAATTGGTCCCGTTGACCAATTCGCGAAAAAATTATTCGATTTTCACTTGCCTGCGTTCCTCGATTTGCCTGTGCAAAATGTACTTGCGCAAATTGTGGAAGTGCCGGGCCGTGATTGCTTTGATCGTGCAGCCGTAAAAGTAGTGGGGGCCTTCAATCCGTTCGTGAATGACTTGCAGCTCTGCCTTTACTACCCCGTCCGGCCTGTTTCGTCCGTACAGCTCAAAAGAAAACACAATGGCCTGGTCGATCGGGACGGGCTTGTCTGCCCGAAACGCCAGTCCTCCAAGGCTCAAGTTCACCAAATAGGCCATTTGACTGTACACGGAAAAAAACGAATCCGGCTCCTGAGTCGGATATTGCACCCAGCCTTTTACCTCCATGTCGAAGCGGGGATAGCGCCTACGCTGCTCGCGGAACTCGCTGATCGTAGGCGAATGGAACAAAAACAGCCGATTTTTGTCCTTCGCCACCACGACGGCATCAAAATTGCTGATGGTTTCATAATCAGCGGTCAACAAGCAAGGAATCTGATCGCCGACAGTCACTTCCAGGTGACGGGGGAAAACCGCTTCGATCAAGTCTCCTTCTTCATATGTCACATGGCCTTCCACCAATTGATTCCCTTTTCTAATTTGTATAATGCTTTCCATCTACGTTCTCCACCACTTCGTACAGTAATTTACTAGGTTTTCCGGAATCTTTCCCTAGATGCTTTTCGCGGAAAATAAGGTATAATGGGAACATTGACAGATAGGAGGTTACAAACCGATGAATCGTTATCAAATGGTAACACTGGCTTTGGCATTTTGCGTAACCGCCTGTCTCATCGGAGTTGGCATTTCCATCGGGGAAAAAAGCCCCCTCGGCATCCTTGGTTGTATCGTTGTTGCCTTCTCATTGATGGGATTTGGCTTTTCGTACAAGCGCAAGCATATGCGCTAACCTCTTCTCCGTTATCGCCGTACAAGCAGGCTGTTCACGTAAAACAGAACAGATGGCAAACCTTTTGCCTGTTTCAGCAGTTGTCTAGCGATAGTATAAATGTGTGGCTGACTGCGGTTTACTTTGCGATCAGCCAGATAAAATGCGACCAGCCCGTCCACGATCATACGGTGAAATGCAGGATTTGGCAAGCGTTTAACGCTTGCCTTTGCTTGTTTAATGAAAAATTGCAAGCGCTCCGTCGCCACCTGCTCGGAATCGTAGTAGCTTACGAAGTTCAAGTCCCCGCCCAGTCTGTCTTCCTCCAAATCAATCAAGTAATCCAGCAGTATATGTAATCCGCAAAGCCACGGAAAATAAGCCTCGCTGACCGTGTTGATCGTCTCCTCGCTGACATCGTCCTCTGTCGCCAGGCAAAACAGGGCAAAAATCCCGATCGTCGAGCCTGTTACCGCCGCAAACTCCTGCCATTGCAAATAGTCGTATCGCTCCTTGTACTCATCCCACCAGGCCAAAAGCTCGCCCTCGCGCAAATGCTGGGCGATGTGCTTGTGCACTTGCAGATCGCTGTACAAACAGGAAAAGACGAGCACTTGCGGCTGAATCTTGCTGTAAGCGGGCAACTGTGCTGCATACCGCTGACAGGTTTGCACCAATCCGGCCAAAAAGCCCCCGTCATCCTTGTCCTCGCGGTATTGGTAGTAATCGCGCAACGGCGCTCCAGGTGTCAGCGCATCCTGCATCGAGAAATGCAGTTGCCGAAAGTCTTTTGGGTCCAGTGAAGTGCTGCGATCGCACAAATTGTCCAGATAGTCGCTGATCGTCTGGTAAGCGACGATCAACGGCACGATCGTCTCCACGTACGGGATGACCTGCGCGGCGTAGACGCATCCTCCCTGGCAATGAAATTTTTTGGAGTTCATGCTGTCCTGCGCCTGCTTCCTGAGCTCCGGGTTGGGAATCGCCTGGGCTCGCTCGTACCAGGCTGCAAACTCCCGCTCCAGAACAGGCTGAACATGACGATAGACCCGATATAGTAACTGCCATGGATTGCGTAGTTCGCTCACATGCTTCCCTCCCAAAACAACAATAGAAATATCTTACCACATTTGCATGCGCACTCCAAAAGTCACCCTTGCAATACCCCTAGCCTTCTTTTTGCTTCCATGTAGAGGACGTAGATGAATTTTTTCGTGTGAATGCGGGTGGGAGGAATCGACATTTCCACCTGGTTTTCCAGCTCGCGCATGCGCTTGCGGACTTCCGTGAAATCAAAAAACAGGGCCGCGTAGCTTTCAAACTTCGGGTGGCCAAAATCGGTCAGCCCGAGAGAGGCGAGGTGCGTCAAAGCTTGATAGATCACTCTTCGCACTCGCTGCTCGGCTGCTTTGCTCTCTTTCTGGATCAAGGCAGCCGCTCCTGTTCCCAGCTTGCGCTCCGCCACGGCGGCGAACATGTCGCGCAGCGAAGGGAGCTTCGCCTCGGTGCCGTTGTCCTTTTCGAAGCGATGCAAAATTTCCATCATCGCCAGCAAATCTTTGCTCCCTTTTTCGCTGATGACGCCAAGCTCGGTCAAAAGAAAGGTGGCCGAAGACAAAATGCTCCGCTCCGAATAGGCGTGCTCGACAGGCCGCGTGAAAGCCGTCTGCGCAGACAATACATGCAGGGTGCGCTGGATGCCCTCGATGGATTGCTGCAGCAAGATTCGCTCCCGCACCTTTTGCAATACGCTGATGACCTCCAGCCGATTCACAGGCTTCGTCACGTAGTATTCAATCCCGAGCGAATACGCCTCCGCGATCAGCTCTTTCGACTCGATCTGCGAGATCATGACGATTTTTCCTGTGTAGCGGTTCAACTGCCGGATCGTCTCGATGCCATCCCGCTTGGGCATCAGCATGTCGATCAGTAAAATGTCCACCTGCTTCCAACTCAAAAAATCATGGTCAACGAGGGAGCCGTCCTCCGCTTCCCCGCACACCTCTCCCAAATCGGCATCTTCAACGATTTGAGCGAGCATGAATCGCACAGCAGCATCGTCGTCCACGATGAAGTAGCGCATCCGTCCACCCCTTTTTCGAATCAGACTCGCGACTGGCAAACCGTCGCGGGTATTTTTCTTGTGCATGGCCGATGATGCAGCGTATTAACGTGAAAGAGCGAAAGTCGATACAAAAACACCGTACGAAAAACCAGGACTGACAAAGATGGCGGCAAGCATAATTTTTCAAAATAAAAAGATAATTACCCTGATCCAATCTGTTCTGCACAAGACGAAGATGGGGAAGCACTGCCTTTCCTATTTTACTATATTTTTCTATAGGTTATTGTAGTTTTTTCTAGTCGTCCCCTTACAATTCGTAATGAACGATATATACATAATTTTCTGACAAGGGGGAATTGTTTTTGAAAAAGCGTTCTGTTCTCTTCTCGCTCATCTTGCTTCTCTCCATGGCCTGGATGACCGCATGTGGCGGCGGCAGCCAGCAACTGGTGATCGCGACAGGCGGCACAGGCGGCACGTACTATCCGCTCGGCGGCGGAATGGCCGACCATATCACGAAAAACGCCGGCGTGACAGCCACAGCGCAGGCTACGGGCGCCTCTGCCGAGAACATCCGGCTGCTTCGCGACAAAAAAGCGGATATCGCCTTTACGCAAAACGACATCGCCGAATACGCCGCAGCGGGAACGAACATGTTTCAGCAAGATGGCAAAATAGATTCGTTCCAGGCTTTGGGCGCTCTGTACGACGAGACGATCCAGATCGTCGTCTCGGCTGACAGCAACATCAAAAGCGTAGCCGATCTGAAAGGAAAGCGCGTCTCTGTCGGCGCTCCGGGCAGCGGTACGGAGATCAACGCCCAGCAAATTTTGGAGGCGTACGGGCTGACATTCGACGATACGCAGTTGCAGCGGCTCTCGTTTGCCGACTCGGCCAAGGCGATCCAGGACGGCAAGCTCGACGCCGCGTTCCAGACTGCCGGGACTCCAACTGCCGCCATCACCGAGCTGGCTGCCACGACAGGCGTGAAAATCATTCCGATCGACAACGACAAGATCGACGCGATTATCGCCAAATACCCTTACTACGTCAAAACAACCGTTCCTGCGAATACGTACCAGACCGTTCCCGAGGAAGTCACGACCGTGTCCGTCAAATCCATGCTGCTGATCCGCTCCGATCTCGACGAAGACCTCGTGTACAAGGTGACAAAGGCGATTTTCGATAACACCGACAAGCTCGGCCACGCCAAGGCCAAGGAGATCAAGCTCGACAGCGTGCTCAGCGGCGTCAGCATTCCGATCCATCCCGGGGCAAAAAAGTACTTTGACGAAAAAGGCGTGAAGTAACAGCGTATGGCTGCAATCCGGTCTGCGGCTTTTGGAGAGAGGCGGAATCTGTTCCGCCTTTTCTCCTTCCTGGCTTTGCTTTTGCTCGTCATCGTCGCTGTCATCCCGCTTTTTCCCGTCTTGGTGGTGCGCGACAGCACGAGCAACGAAGTTCTCTGGAGCCACCGCATCGCGCAGGACGGCTCCTTCGGCATTCGCTGGACTCATTCTATTCATCGTTCTACCGTCGAAGAGCGCTATCGTCTGGAAGCCGGGCAGATTGTCCTCGTTAAGCTCCGCTTTCACGACTACGGCATTGGCATGGAAAACGAACTTGCCGCAGGCGAGGAGCTGGCGCTCGCAGACGGACAGTTCGAAGTGCGCAACATGCACCGCGCCTTCCCCGCGCTCCATCTGTTTATCGGACAGGTTCGGGCGAATCATACGTTGCTTTTCGCCGGACAAGAGCTGCCGCTTCGCTCGATTGGCAAGCCCGGAGAGGCTGTCGTCATTCAGGCGGAAAAGCGATCCATTTTAAGCGAGTTAGGAGGTTACGAATGAGTACAACGAACATCAACCAGCAGGAAGTGGAAAAACTCATCGCGCAATACGACAAGGAATCCGCCACACGCCAGCTCGCCGGGCCGATGAAATGGATCACCTTTTGCCTGTTGGTCCTCTTTTCCCTCTACCAGCTTTCCAGCACGCTTTTCCTCGTCCTCCCGCCGCAAATCCATCGGCCGATCCATCTGGCGTTTGGACTTTGTCTCGTCTACCTGCTCTACTCAGGAACCGCCAAGGGCGACAAAGGAAAGGTCGGGCTCGTCAACATCGTTCTCGCTCTCCTGGGCGTAGCCGTCACGATGTACTGGGTGTTTGATTATGAGGGACTGGTCACGCGGACGGGCAACTACACGACATTGGACATGGCTGTAGGCGGAATCGCCATCCTGCTCGTGCTGGAAGCGGCGCGCCGCGTGGTCGGCATCCCGATCACCCTGATCGCCGTCATTTTTCTCGTCTACACGTATCTCGGCCCGTACATGCCGGGCTTTTTGCAGCATCGCGGCAGCGACCTCGACCGGATTATCGGCCACAGCTACTACACGTTGGAAGGGATATTGGGCACGCCGCTCGCCGTCTCGTCGACGTTCATTTTCCTGTTCGTGCTGTTCGGCGCGTTTCTGGAAAAGACAGGGGTAGGCGAGTATTTCAACGATTTGTCGCTCGTCATTGCCGGCAGACGAATCGGCGGCCCGGCCAAGGTAGCGGTGTTTTCCAGCGCCTTGCAAGGGACGATCAGCGGCAGCTCCGTCGCCAATGTCGTCACCTCTGGCGCCTTCACCATCCCGATGATGAAGCGGCTCGGCTACCGCTCGGAATTTGCCGCAGCCGTCGAAGCGTCCTCTTCCACAGGCGGACAGATTATGCCGCCCGTCATGGGGGCCGCCGCCTTTCTGATGGCGGAGTTCATCGGCGTGCCGTACCTGGAGATTGCCAAATCCGCGGCTTTGCCCGCGATCCTGTTTTTCGTGGGCATCTGGATCATGACGCACTTCGAAGCGAAGCGGCTCGGCCTGCGCGGCTTGACACAGGAAGAGCTGCCCGACAAAAAAGCCGTGCTGAAAAAAATGTATCTACTCCTGCCGATCGCCATTATCATCGCCGCCTTGATGATGAATATTTCCGCCGAAAACTCCGCCATCATCGGAATCGTCTCAACCGTCGCAGTCGGCGCTTTTCGCAAAGAGACGCGCATGTCGGTTGCCGACATCCTCGAAGCGCTCGCCTCTGGCGCCCGCGTCGCTCTCGGCGTCGTGGCGGCGACGGCTTGCGCGGGAATCATCGTCGGTACGATCACTCTGACGGGCATCGGGCTCAAGCTGGCGAACGGACTGATCGACCTGGCAGGCGGGCAATTGTTCCTCACGCTGTTTTTCACGATGATCGCTTCCTTGATCTTGGGCATGGGGACGCCGACTACCGCGAATTACATCATCACCTCAACCATTGCCGCTCCCGCGCTGATCCAGTTGGGCGTGCCCGCGATCGCCGCCCATATGTTCACGTTTTACTTCGGGATCGTGGCTGACATTACGCCGCCTGTCGCGCTGGCCGCCTTCGCCGCATCGGGCATCGCCAAGTCCAAGCCGATTCTCACCGGAGTGGAGTCCACCCGACTTGCCATCGCCGCCTTCATGGCTCCTTATATTTTCGTCGTCTCGCCTGCGCTTTTGCTGATTGATACGACTTTTACCGAGTCGCTCTGGGTGATGTTTACTTCTACCGTCGGCATGATCGGGGTCGGGGCAGGGCTGATCGGATACTGGATGGCAAAAATGAATCTGCTGGAGCGGCTGCTCGCGGTCGCCGGAGGTGTGCTTGCCGTCATTCCCGGCCTCGCGACTGACATTCCTGGCTTCATCCTGCTCGCGCTCGGTTTTTGCTTCTCCTACTACAAAAGCCGCAAGCAAAAGCAGCAGGTGCAAGTCACTCCCTAGCCGGACGGCTTTCGCGCATGCTTCCCATGCTAAATTGAAAAATCCCTCCCGGCGCGTCCCCTCTGCTTGCAGCAAGCAAAGGGCGCGGGGGAGGGATTTGTTATTTTTCGTCGTCGCGGCGGATGATTTTCGTCCAGCCGTCAACCTGTTCCACGCGGCGCTCCTTCATGAGCTTGCCGAGCGCCCGTTTGAAGCTGGACTTGCTCATCTGGAATTTTTCGCGGATGATATCGGCTTCCGTACTGTCCGTGTAAGGCATGGCCCCGTCACGATTAATCAAATAGCGCAAGAGCTTGTCCGCATCCTCGCCGTACTGCACTTCCTTGCGCTCCTTCATCGAGCCGTTCAGCCGCCCGTCTTCGCGCACGTAGCTGATGCGGCAGCGAATCGTCTGGCCCAAGCGCAGGCGGCCTACCATCTCGTCGCGGTGGATAAACAAAATATGGTCGTCCTCTGTCAGCAAAAACGCCCCTGCTGCAATGACCTTGTAGACGGTACCTTCCACCTGCTTGTTTCGCATGCTTTCGTCAGCGGGCACGGCGATTTTCGTCACTTCCGCTTCGGTTACAGGCTTGGCGAGCAGCCGTCCGAGCTTGTCCTGCTTCAATGTCACCAATATTTGATCGCGCGGGCGCGGCCATTCATCGGCGAGCTTTGGCAGGTCATCGACAAACAGCAGCAAATCTTTTTTGATCCCGTTGTCCAAAAACACGCCCATCCGCGGCGATACATCCACGACCTCCAGCCAGCCGTACTCTCCCATGCTGACATAAGGCATGTCCATCGTCGCTGCCAGCCGATTTTCGTGGTCGTGGTACAAAAACACTTCTACTTCATCGTCTACATGCAGACGCTCATGCGCTTCCTTTTCATGCAAAAACACTTCATCGTTGCCCTCGCGCAAAAAATAGCCGATCTCCGTTTTGCGCGCCACTGTCATGGTAAGCGTCATGCCCGCCTGCAGGCTTCCCGTCGCAGCCAACTGCGGCTCGCGTTTTTTCTTTTTGTGCATGGTTGTTTCTTCCTCACTCTCTTCCTATATGCACACTAACTATACCCATCCCGGCCGGGAAAATACCACAACTTTTTTTTGCTCAGGCCGCCCCCAAAAGGCAAGTCTTGTCTCCGTGAACATACATATGACAGTAAGGCCCGGCTTGTACCCGGTTTCATTTTGCCAACAGACAGGAGTGACCTATGTCCATGCTCGTTCTCTTGGAACATATTTTCCTCGGAATCGTCCAGGGATTGACGGAGTTTTTGCCGATCTCCAGTACAGGCCATCTCGTCTTGTTCAGAAAGCTGTTCGGCATGCAGGAAGTCGGTCTGCTCTTCGACACGATGCTGCATTTCGGGACGCTGATCGCTGTCGTGATTGTATTTTGGCCGCAGATTCGCTACATCGTCTTAAACCCGTTTTCCAAGCTGACGAAGCTGCTCGTCGTCGGCACGATTCCTACGGCGGCGATCGGGCTTTTGTTCGAAGACTACTTCGAGGAGATTTCGCGCACCGGAATCACCATCGGCTGGGAGTTTCTCGCCACGGGCGCCATTTTGTGGGCCGTTGAATCCATGCGACGGGGCGAGCGCAAATTCGACGACATTCGCTACACGGATGCGCTCATCATCGGCACGCTGCAAGGGGCTGCGATCTTGCCCGCGATTTCCCGTTCGGGGCTGACGATCGCCGGAGCGCTCATGCGCGGAATCGACCGCGCCGACGCCGCGCGCTTTTCTTTTTTGATTTCCTTGCCTGCCATCCTGGGGGCATGCGTGCTGCAAACAGCCAAGCTGGCGGCTGCCCCGCTCGATACCGCGCTGCTCATCCCGATGCTCGTCGGAACGATGTGTGCCGGACTGGCCGGGTACGTCGCCATTCGCTGGATGCTGAAAATTATCAGCACAGGCTCGATGAAGGGTTTCGCTGTCTACGTCTGGGTATTGGGCGCTTTGATTCTCGCCCTCCAGTTTTTCGGCTGGTAGTCAGGAGAAAAGTGGAAAAAGGAAAAAGCCGGCTGCGCCAAAGCCGGCTTTTCATCTGCTTTCTTCCTTGTCAGGGTAACGGCTGGCGACCAGTTTGCCTACGAGCAAAATAATGCCGTAGAAGGCGGTAGCCAAGAGGGACGTCGCCAGCCAGGTCGCTGTACCCAGCGCGAGATAGAGCAGCGCATGAGCAATGAAAATGCCCAGCAGCCACATCAGGATGTTCATGCGATTTAAAAAGGTCATCAAGCCGCGCAATTGCCTTGCACCTCCACCAATCCATCTACTACTGTTATAGCCGATGGCGAGGTGTTTTATCCCCTGACGGCTTTCCAGCATCAGGAATCGAGGTTTACCACGGCAAATCCGGCCCGCTCCAATATTTCAGCCAACACAGGCAACGGCGTGCTCGCCACTTCCCTGTACATTTTCGGGGTGTAGAGATGCACAGCGTGCGGGAAATCGTCGGACAAGCTCGCCCGCAGTTTTTTGCCGCTGTCATCTTCATCGGTAAACAGGTACACTTCGTCTGCCGATTCCGCTTGCGCCAAAAGCTGTTCGCCTTTTTCCTGGCTGTAGGAGCCGTATGTGCAGTAGATGGTCACAGGCTCTGCCAGTACGCGGAGCAGTTGCTCCTTGTCTGTCTTCCCTTCCACGATAATGACACATCCTCCCATGCCATCCCCTCCTTTTTTACACAAACCTCTTTTCTCTATAGTATATCTTACGCTTCCACATAGACAGCCGCTCTGCGGGAAAATGTGGGACGATTACTTCTGCCGCTGGCTAGGCATCGTAAAACAGAAGCCAGATGATGAAGGGGGAAGCACCATGTCCAAGTTCAAAAGCGCGAAAAACTTGAACCAGAAAGGTTTGGCTGTAGCCGGACTGACCAGCAGCACCGTTGCGGACGACACGCATACCGACAACAACCAAGGCTCTTCCCGACAACAGCAGCACAACGAGCAAAACAACAGCACCCAAGGGTAAATTTTTTCAGCGGCTTCTTTCCGGAAGCCGTTTTTCATGAACGGAGCGCGCCTCTGGTTGAAACGGACAGCCAATCGTCTGATCGCTTCTTTACTTTCCCTCTCCGCCTTGCTACGCTTAGATCAAAATCTTTTGACTACGTACCATGACGGAGAGATTACACGTGGACTCATCCTCGGTCTTATGGAAAAACCGCTCGTTTTTGAAGCTGTGGCTGGCGCAATTGACAGCCAACGTCGGAGATCAATGCTACAGCTTCGCCCTGCTCTGGTATTTGCTGCAGGCGACCAAGTCGGGAACGGCACTCAGCCTGCTAGCGATCCCGGAAATGGTGGCCGGACTGCTTTTTTACCTGATCGGCGGCGTGCTTGCGGATCGGTACAGCCCCCGCCTGCTGATGGTCGGCGCTGACGTCGCCCGCATATTTGTAGCGATCGGCGTCGGGATCATGGCTGCTATGGGCATCGAGCAGTTTGCCTTTTTTCTCGTGGCGCAATTTTTGCTCGGGCTGTTTTCCAGCCTGTTTCAGCCCGCACGCACAGTTGCGCTCAAGTCTGTCGTTTCGGTTGAACAACTGGGGCGGGCAAACGCGATTTTGGACACGACCTTTCGCACCGTCCGGATTGCAGCGCCGATGACGATCGGGCTGATTGCCGCAGCCGTGCCGCTCTCCACCCTGTTTTTCGTCAATGCCGCCAGCTACATGCTCTCTGTCGTTTTCCTGTATGCACTTCGCGTCTCCCTGCACGATCAGGCGACAGCCTCCGCAGCGAAAATGACTCCCGGCCAGTACGTGCGCGACATCGCGGAAGGGGTGCGGGAATTGCGCAAAAGCCGACTGCTGCTCCTGGTCTTGCTGTTTAGCAATATGGGCTTTCTCGTCTGGCAGGTGTGCTACAGTGTCGGCTTTCCTTTTCTCGCGGAACGCATCCAGCAAGGGGACGGGAGTACGCTGGCGATGCTGATGGGCTTTTACGGCGTGGGCAACCTGCTCGGCAGCCTGTACATGTCGCGGGCGTACTATACGCGCTACTTGCTGGTCATTCTCATCGGCTGGACGCTGCAAGCAGGCGGCTTTCTCCTGCTCGCCACAGGAGGCACGGTGCATTGGCTCGCTTTTCTCGGAGCAGCCGTAGCCGGGGTCGGCGGACCGTTCATCGGCATCCCGACCGTCACGGCGATCCAGATCAAGGCCGCCAGCAGCAGCACAGGCAAAATTTTTGCGATCAACATGCTGATCTTTACGTTCTTCTCGATGCTGTCGAGCAGCCTTGGCGCCATCTGGCTGGGAAGCTGGCCAGTAGAACAGCTCTTTTTCATCAGCGGGCTGTTTCTCGCCGCGATGTCTGCGACAGGATTTTTTATCGACCAACGAAATTCGCGCCAACAACACCAATCCGCCTCTGTGTAGACAGAAGGATTGGTGTTTTCTGTTTCTTTGTGAAAAAAGAATTGCATTCCGTTTTTACGTGTCATATAATCTGACATAAATAAAATGAATGTCAGAATACCTGACATAAAAGGAGTGGAATGAATGGAACCGACTCTCACTGATCTATCGTCCGCCATTGATGCCACATGGGTCATGGTCTCGGCCATTTTGGTCATTCTCATGCAAGTAGGGTTTGCCTTGCTTGAGGCCGGATCGACCCGGATGAAAAACGCAGGCCACGTCGCAGGCAAAACCGTCCTCACCTTCGGCATTTGCTCCATCGCCTTTTGGGCGTTCGGCTTCGGTCTGACTTTTGGCGACGGCAACTCCTTCATCGGCTTATCCGGCTTTTTCTTCGACGGCTTGCAAAAGGACGCTTTCTCCGCCTTCTCTGCCGCTACGGTTCCGATCTCGATTCTCTTCCTCTTCCAGCTCGCCTTCGCGGCGGTTTCGCTGGCGATCGCCTGGGGCGGTTTTGCCGAGCGTGCCAAGCTGTCCGTTTACTTTATTTTCAGCGTATTGTTTACCGTCCTCATCTATCCTGTCGTCGGCCACTGGGTCTGGGGTGGAGGCTGGCTCGCCCAGCTCGGCATGCAAGACTTCGCCGGCTCCACGGTTGTCCATCTGCAAGGCGCCATCGTCGCACTCGTCGCTACCGTTCTGTTGAAGCCGCGCATCGGCAAATACAACCGTGACGGCAGCTCCAATTTGATCCCCGGCCACAACCAGGTGTACTCCGTGCTCGGCGTGCTGTTTCTGTGGATCGGCTGGTTCGGCTTCAACGCAGGCTCCACGCTCGGCAGCACCTCCGGCTTTTTCGGCTATGTCGCCGTTACGACCAATCTCGCTACAGCAGCAGGCGCTGTCGCCGCCCTCGCCATTTCCTGGATCGTCATGGGCAAAGCTGACATCCCGAGCATGCTGAACGGCGTTCTGGCCGCTCTCGTCGCCATCACTGCTTCGTGCGCATTCGTCGAGCCGTGGGCTGCCGTCGTGATCGGCGCAGTGTCAGGTATTCTTACATTCTATACTTCCATCTGGTTCGATCGCATGGGAATTGACGATCCGGTCTTCGCCTTTTCCGTTCACGGCGTAGCCGGAATCTGGGGCACGCTGTCCACTGGCCTGTTCGCTACGCCGGAGCTTGCGGAAAAAGTCGGGGTAGGCGGCGCCGGACTGTTTTACGGCGGCGGGCTGCACCAGCTCGGTGTACAGGCGCTTGGCCTCGCAGGCTCCATGGCTTATGTGTTTGTTGTAGCGTACGTCATTTTGTCCATCCTGAAAGCGACTATCGGACTTCGAGTCACAGAAGAAGAAGAGGTGGTTGGCCTTGACCTTAGCGAACACGGGGGATACGGTTATCCCGAACTACTGCAGCCCGAGCGCATTCGACCCTCTGCGTCCCAGCAAAGCGGCACCTCTCACACTCTCACCTGAGCAGGTAGCGCGTATCCGGCAGGTGGAATCGTTCGCCGAGCTCGCGCAACTTCGCCAGCAATTGCTTGACCCAGATCCCTTGCGCCAATTGAACCGCGCAGGGGAGATGGCCCCTTTTTCAATCGTAGTGAACTTGATTCACGACAACCTTATCCGCCAGGGCGTTCTGCTTGCCGTAGACGCTCTGGCTAAAAGAGGTGTCGGCACGCCGCCCGTCCCGTTTGCCTTTTTGCAATTCGGCAGCGGCGGACGCTTCGAGCAGGCCATCATCAGCGACCAGGACAACGGGCTTGTCTACTCGATCCCCGAGCACCTCAACGAAAGCGAGCAGGAGCGGGTTCACGGCTATTTTCAACTGCTGGCCGCGACCATCGTTTCCGGCCTGGAGGAAGCAGGCTATCCGCCTTGCCAGGGCAATGTCACCTGCCTCTCTCCGAAGTGGCGCGGCAGCGTCGACCAATGGATCGACCAGTTGGACAGATGGATCTCTCACCCGGTCTGGGAAAACGCCCGCTATTTGCTGCTGGCAAGCGACGTGCGCGTCCTGTACGGAGAATCGGCCATTTTCGCCCCCGTCCTGGACCGCTTCCGGCAGCTTTTGGCCGGGAATACGTTTTTGCTCGATCGGCTGGTCAGCAACACTTTGCATTACCGCGTGCCGCTCGGCCTGTTCGGAAGGGTGCTGCCCGAGGTCACCGGGCGGTTTCGCGGAGCCATCAACATCAAGTACGGCGTCTATTTGCCAATCGTCAACTGCGTGCGGCATTTCGCCCTGGCGCACGGCATCTTCGTCAGCTCCACGCTTGAGCGGCTGGGCGAGCTGGCGGAAAAAGGCGTGTGGAGCAAAAGCTTTTGCGACGAAATAGCCGCGCATTTTCGGCTGATCCAGGGGCTGCGCCTGACCGCCCTCTTGCACTGGGAAGACGGCCATTACACGAGCAACAGCTACATCAAGCTCAGCAAGCTGTCGCCTGATTCCATCACACAGGTGCGTGAAGCGATGAAGCTCGCCATCCGCCTGCAAAAAATGACGGCGAAGCTCCCGTCCACCTTCAGGGGATAGGAGGAGACGCATTTGGCAAAATGGGACTTCATCGGCCGCTTGTGGAACATGAACCGCGGAATGGCAGGGGTGCCGGGCGACTGGAAGTGGGGGCTTGGCGACGACGACAAACAGCACCAGGCTTATCTTCGCTCCATCTCCAAGGAAGCAAGACACGTCGATTCCAGCGAAAACATCCCGCTTGCCGATCTGGAGGTGGTCGTCGTCGACCTGGAGACGACCGGCTTTTACCCCGATCACGGAGACGCGATCATCTCTATCGGCGCGGTGGCGATGCGCGGGGAAAAGCTGCTGCTCGGAGATTCGTTTTACACGCTGGTCAATCCGGGGCGCACGATCCCGCCCCACGTCCGCTCGCTGACCGGGATTACCGACGATATGACTGCGGACGCGCCCGATCTGTTGGAAGCTCTCTCGCGGTTTTTCCGCTTCGTCGGAGATCGTCCGCTCGTCGCCCATCACTCCCGGCATGAGCGCGAATTTTTTCGCTCCGCCCTCTGGAAAACGAGCCGACGACCGCTGACTCACCGGATGCTCGACACGATGCTTTTGATTCGGCTGTTGAGCAACCCGATCGGCAACGGCTCGCTGGACGCCCTCTGCGCCCAGCACGACATCCCGATCTCCCGCAGGCACCACGCCTACTGTGACGCCGTGGCCGCCGGGACGCTGTGGGCGAAGTATTTGACAAAAGCGCAGCAGGCCGGATACACCAATCTCCGGGATGTGTACGAGGCGCTGCGGTAGAACAGGCGAGGAATCGCTGTTTGATTTTGAAGGAGTCGGTATTCATGCTGCTGCAAATCAGGGAAGCTGTTTTGGACGATTTACCTGCCATGCTGGCGATTTACAACCATGCGATTGCCCATCTGGCTGCAACTTTCGACCTGGAGCCGCAGAGTTTGGCCCAGCGCGAAGTCTGGTTTCACAAGCACACTGAAGCTCATCCGCTGCTCGTCGCCGAAGCGGACGGGCAAGTGGTCGGCTATTGCTGCCTTTCTCCTTTTCGCGAAAAGCCGGCGTACAGCAAAACGGTCGAGCTGTCTGTCTACATTGATGCGCAGCAGCGGGGATGCGGTGTCGGTACGGCCTTGATGAGCGACATCTTGCAGCGGGCGGAACAGCTCGGCTACCACACGGTCATCAGCGGCATTACGGGTGGAAACGAGGCAAGTGTGCGGCTTCATGAAAAGTTCGGGTTTACGCTTGCGGGAAAATTCCGGGAGGTGGGCTTCAAATTCGGCGAGTGGCACGATGTGCATTTTTATCAATTGATGCTGGGAAAAGAAGCGTGAAGCTTCCCCTGCGCGAACGAACAAAAGCCGGCAATCCACGGTGTCATGCGGATTGTCGGCTTTGTTTTTGCAAAAAACGTTTCGCCATTTTCCGAAAAGCAGCAGAACTGCTTGTCTGCCTGCGGCCGGCAAAACGGTCATGTTTTTACGAGGCTGGTGCAGCAGCCGCATCGATCTCGACGGCTTTGGTCATGGCAAGCAATGCCGCGTAGGTGACGGGCAAAAGCGATTCGGCAACGCCCGCAGCCGTATAGACGACAGGGAAGCGCCGCAGGGAAGTATCGACGAAGACGGGCACTTCCTCCTGCAACGCAAACGGACAGACAGCGCCTACGCGATAGCCTGTCACCTTTTCCACTTCTTCGGCGGAGGCCATCTTCGCCTTGCCCGAGCCAAAAGCGGCCTTGACCTGCTTGGGATGGATCTTGACATCTCCCGCTGCGACAAACAGCGCAAACTGGTCGCCAGCTCGAAACAGGATCGACTTGGCGATTTGTCCCACCTCGCTGCCCAACGCTTCGGCGGCTGCCTCGGATGTAGGAAGCGGCTGCTCGAACAAAATCGGCTCGATTGCGGGATCGTACTGCTGCACAAAAGCCTTCACTTTTTCTACAGGACTCATCACGGTCATCTTTCGCACCTCCACTAGCCAGTTGCCGAGGCAAAAGCAGTTTGCCTCGCCTTTTTGCCTACTCCAGAATAAACACCTCGTCGCCCTGCGACACCGTACCTGTCGTCACCACAGAGGCGTACACGCCAAAATGGTTTTCGTGGCGCTTCACGCATGCTTTCAGCACAGCCGGGTTTTTCTGCAGCGTATCGGGGTCGATGTTCACGTACATGCAACGCTCGCAATGCTTGGTAACTTGCAGGGTAACATCGTTGATTTGCAGCTTTTTGCCCAGCCATTTGTCTTCTGCGAACGGTTCGTCGTCTTCGAGCTCGACGATGAGGTTTCCGCGAAAACGTCTCGGGTCAATCCAGTCGCTGCCGATCACCCGTGCCAGCTCGCGCAGGGAGGCGTCCGTCACCAAAAGAATGTGGTCCTCCCAGTTTTTCCCTCCCTCTGTCGGGAGACTGCGCATCGGTGTCACCGCTCTTTTCGCTGTCTCTGCGACATGGGCGAACAGCGACTCTCCCCACGTATGTACGCTGCCGTCACGCGCTTCAACTTGAACGTCGGGGTATGCTTCTTCGCCCGTCTTTTCCCCCATGCTGGCATGGTAGCCGAGCAGCGCCGGGACGACGTCTGCACTCAAATATTTTCCGCCGCGAGAGTCGTCCAGAAAGTAATAAGCCCGATCGCCGTACAGGCCGAAAGCGTCGACCTCCGACGTCGTCAGTTGCTCGCCCTGCATCGCTTTTACCGGATGGCGGAAAATGCTTTGCAGTGTTCCTAGCTTTTTCAATGATATCCCCTCCCCCAAGTCTCTCTATCCTTTGATAAACGAATTGCGCACCCTGCTCCAAAACGTCAGTCGCTTGTAGCGGGCGAATTTGACTTTGCCTTGCCCGACACGGCACATAATGGAGCGCACGCCTCTCCACACCGCCTGCTCGCGATCGAGGCCGATCATGATTTCCGGGTTCATGACAATCAGCTCTACTTCGTGATGCTTGGGCAAAACGAGCGAGCTGTTGATCGTCCGGTACGCCTGGTTGTTGATGGAGGCGATTTCGGACAGTTGGATCGCCTCGATGGACGGATGCACGATCGCTCCATCCACGGCTTTGTTGTAGGCTGTACTCCCCGATGGCGAAGACACGATCAACCCGTCGCCGCGAAACGTCTCCAACTCGTCCCCGTTAATGTAGACGCAAGCGACCAACGTCGAGAGGGACGCGTTGCGCAGGACCAGTTCGTTCAACGCCCATTTTTCGTATCGCTGGCCATCTGCTGTATCAATCCGGCACTGGACCGTCGGATACTCGACGATCGCCGGTTCGGCGTGCAGCAGCCGGTCGACGAACTCATCCAGCTCCTCCGGCCGCCAGTCGGCGTAAAAACCGAGGTGTCCCGTATGAATCCCGACATAGGCCGGCTCCATGCCGTATTGATGGACGGCCTCGAGCAGCGTCCCGTCCCCTCCGATTGAGAGCACCATGTCAGGCTTGGCCTCCGTTCCGTTCACAAACGTGTACGGCCTGCCTGCCTCGCGCAGCTTTTCCTTCAACAAATGTTCTACTTCCCGTGTATAATCGTCATTTCGCAGTACAGTCGCAATCTTCATGCTGGTCTGCCCTCACTTTTATCCTTCGAAGCGGTCAAGTACGCTCGTTTTGTTGATCTCACTATACCACATGGGAAAAGGAGATGCATGGAAACGGCCGAGTCTCACCATCGCTCTTCGCGGAAAGACTGGGCGCAAAATTCCGCCAATCGCTTTCGCGTCGAGGGGGTCATGTCGTCCGGGAGCTGGTCCCACAAAAAGTAGCGCATGTCCCGGACTTCATCGGCGTCGATCTTGCCTGTCCCGGGCTGGATTTGGCAGGCATGGAACAGGGCGATGTGGTCGCGCTTGCCTTCGCGTTCGCTGTAATACAGGTGACAGAGCCTGAGCTCGCCAGCCACGAGGCCGCATTCTTCCCGCAGCTCTCTGCGGGCTGCCTCCCAGAACGATTCTCCTTTTTCGACTCCGCCGCCGGGCAAGTACCAGCCGGGTACATAGGTGTGCCGAATGAGCAGGACGCCTTTTTGTTCGTCGGCCACGATGAGGCGCACTCCGAGAGTCAGCGGCTTGCGGATTTTCCAATACCATTTCGCTATCGCATGGTACCACGCCATGCTGTCGCCTCCTGTCTCCTGTCAGGACGTCGTTTTTCACGGGTGTCTCGGGTCGGTCATTCTGCTGTTAGGGAAATATTACCTGACTAATAGTGGAAAAACAAATCTTTTACAAAGGTTGTTGTTTGTTGTTTTTGGTGATGCGGGGAAAAAGTGAAAACATTGAAAAGAGCGTTTGCCCGTTGCTGTTGGCGAGGCGAGGGAAAAAGCAAAAACATTGAAAAGACCGTTTGCCGTTGCTTTTGGCGAAGGCGAGGCAAAAGCAAAATCATTAAAAAGCCCGTCTGTCGTTGCTTTTGGTGAGGCGAGGAAAGATGAGAAATCTCTGGAGCTTCTTGGGATACCCGCTGGGGGCTGGACTGCCCGGCTCCGGGGAAAAAGCAAAACCGCGTCCAAAGTGGTCGATTCAGGATGTGTCTCAGAGTGGACGCTTAACAAGCGTGTTTTGCTTTTTCCCCTCCACCTCGGTCGGTATCCCAAAGAGCTTTCGCGGATTTCTCCTCTTTCCTCGTCAGCGGCTTGCTTGGGTGGGCGTGGGTTTTTTAAAACGTTTGTAAAGAGTTTTTCAAAGATGGGGTTCAGGTTGGCAAAAAGTGCTGTCCGATCCGGGGCGCTCAGGCAAGGCTGGGCTTTCCTCAATCTGTACAATGTTTTTCTGCTAACAGAACCGAACTGAAAAAGCAATTTCATTGAAAATCCATTCCTCGCTGCTGCTTTCATCGAAGCGAAGCAAAACAAAAAAGCAGGCCTGCTCCAAGGCCCGCTTTTCATCCGAGACGATTTTCCAGTTCTTTGACGATGGCCTCGGCCTTGCGAATCCAGCGGGGGTCGATCTCGGCATCTTTGTCGAGCGGCTCCTGGAACTGGTTCATCACGGCTGAAGCGACGGGGGCGTAGTAGCCGATATCTTCCTCTACGCCTGTGTTGTAGACGTGGCGCAAAACAAACGGTTCGCCCAGTTCCAGCCACGCGTCGGGGCTGTCGAGCTCGCCCTGCAAGACTTTTACCGGGAGGCGGAGGTACACGGTGTTCCTGTCGTCAAGGGTGCGGTCGAAATAGCCGTGTTCGTAATCCCAATTCGCCAGTGTAAAATGCGGCTCGAGCGACTCGCGGAAATAGCCGAACGTCGCCTTCGTCCCTGGTAAGCTGCTTTGAATTTTCTTCATTTGTATCCCCTGCCTTCGTCACATACTACTGGTAGTGTGCGCCAAAACGGCGGGTTGTACTCACAGGCGAGGGCAGGCAAAACGAGCAACAAGCCTCGCTGCCGGAATTGCGGATGGCAAGAGGCTTGGTAACTCTATGCTTTCAGGTTTTAGAGCAGCGCGATCGTCAAAAGCGTAAACAAGGCGAGCGGAATGATTCTTTTGCCTCTTCGACACGGACGGCGGCGTTTTTTCCTCGGCACGACGACTGCAGCCGGAGGTGGTGGCGGCGGTGGATACGGGTAACACGGCTGAGGCGGGTAGGGCGGGAACGGTGGGAACGGCGCCATGTACGGATTGAAGCCGGAATAAGGGCTGACGAAAGGAGCGCCCTCTCCAAACGGACTCACCTGGCCGTACGGAAAGCTCGGACTGCCAAACGGACTTACTTGCCCATATGGCTGGCCCGGACTGCCGAACGGACTTACCTGCCCATACGGTTGACCCGGACTGCCGAACGGGCTTACCTGCCCATACGGCTGATTCGGGCTGCCGAACGGACTTACCTGCCCATACGGCTGGTTCGGGCTGCCGAATGGGCTGATCGGAGCGTATGGATAGCAATCGTCCGCGTAAGGGCTGACTTGACCAGCAGGAGGCCGATTCGGCTGGCTGCTGCTGCCAAGCGGACTGACATCGCCAAACGGCTGGTATCCGCCATATGGATAGCCGTAGGGAGTCCAGTCCGGGTACATGCCCCAGTCTCCATGCGATTTGCGGCTGGCTACCTCTTCGAACTCGTAGTCGTCTTCCTCTGCATCGAGATCGTCCACTTCCACATATACATTCTGATCGTCAAAGTCCACGATCACGCCTTCAAAAATCTGGCCGTCAATCGCTTCAATGCGCACCTTTTTCTCGACGTGTTCTTTGCATATGTTGTGCACATTTTCACGCATATCCTTTATCAGACTGACCGTCTGGACGTCAGCCTGGTACAGGTTTTTTTCAGACTGCATGGAAACTCCTCCCCTTCTGGTGTTTCTTTATTACCATATACAGGTGCCCATGGGGAGGTGTACCGGGTTTGCAGTTCGGACTAGCCCATTTTGTTCGACGTTTCGTCTGTTTTTGCCAAAAAGCGGGATGGCAAAAACGGCGTCAGACGCTCTGTCTCGCCTTTTTCCAGGTAGTCGGCCATCCATTTCGCGGTAGCCGGGGACAGCAAGATGCCGTTGCGGAAGTGCCCTCCGGCAATCGAAAGCCCGTCCCAGCCGGGCACGGGACCAAGCAGCGGCTTGCCATCTGCGGTAGCTGGCCGCAGTCCGCCCCACGCCTCCAGAAAAGCAGCGCCGTGTAAGGCCGGGACGTACGGCATGACTCCGTTCAGGATGCTGGCCAAGCCCGCCATTGTAACTTCGCGCTGAAAGCCGCTTTCGTCTTCTGTCGCGCCGATGACGATTTTCCCGTCCTTCTTCGGCGTGATGTAGCCGGAGGTGCCAAAAATGACGGTGCGAAGCGGGATGCCTGCGGAGGATACCGCCGCGATCTGGCCGCGAACCGGGCGAACGGGAATCGAAACGCCGAGCATTTCCAGCATGATGCCCGCCCACGCGCCTGACGTGATGATCGTTTGCTCCGCCCGCAGCGGTCCAAGCGAACTCTCCACGCCGACTACCCGGCCGCCTTTTACCGCGATGCCGCTCACGACACAGCCTGCGTGCAACGCGACGCCTTGCAGCCGGCATGCTGTCACCAGAGCGCGCAGCAGCATGCGGTTGTTGATATGCCCTTCGTACGGAGAGTAGATGGCTGCCTGCGCCTGCTCGGTCAAAAGCGGCTCCACCTCAGCCAGTTGCTGCCGCTCCGTCAAAAGGTGGACGCTGTGCCCCGCTTCTTTTTGCCAATGGTACTTCGCCAAAAGCTGTGCCTGCTCGTCATCGTTGAGCGCGACCGTCAGCAGCCCTTCCAGGCTGAGCTGGACGTCCCCTCCGGTAAACTCTTCCAGCTCGGCCGCCCACTGCGGGTAATAGGCCAGCGAAGTCATGCCCAGATCGAGCATCGGGCCTGGGGCCGTAAACTCCTTCAACGGCGCGAGCATCCCCGCCGCCGCAGAAGACGCCTGTCCGCCCCATTCTCCCTGCTCGACCAGCGTGACGCTCCTTCCTCTTCGTGACAACTCATAAGCCAGACTTAATCCGATAATTCCTCCACCCACTACGAGACAATCGCTCAATTTTTCTCTCTCCTCGCTTGTTGTAATCTCTTCGGGGCCATTCGAAAGCGCCGTTGTAGCCAAAAGCCCCTGGCGCAGTCGACAAAATGAAAAAAACCACCTTCTCCTTCACAGGAAAAGGCGGGCTTCATACGCATCGTAACCAAATAAAAAAGCGCTGTTTGCCGGCAACCGTATCCCTGCGCCGGCATGATCCGGATCAGGTGCAATGGGTCGACGGTCGTTGCTTCCATCCTCTCAGCCCCGCATGAAGGACTCCCCGAGTTGCTTGATCTTTTATTTTCGTTCACCCACCAAGTATAGTCCTCTTGGGCGCGATCTGACAAGATGGTCTGCGCTTTCATCCTCAGCTTAATCCTCGTCTTTCACATCGTAGCTTTCCGGAACCGTCTCGTGACGCGCCGCTTCCTCGAACTCGCGAAGCTTGCGCATTTCCTCCAGATGGTGATTGAACTGCTCCTTGTTGATGATGTACTCGTTGCCGTCGTGGAGAGCGCGGATTTTGCCCTGATGAATTTTTTCCAAAATAAACGTTTCAGGAAGCTCCAAATACGCCGCTGTCTCCTCCACAGTCAAATACGTCTTGTTCTCGCGCAATCTTGCCTCCAGTTCCGCTTTCTGCTGCTCGAATCCAGGTTTTCCCAGAAGGGCGAACATGTTGGCCTTGTACGCCTCCACCCCGGGCTGATCGAACGGGTTGACCCCTAGCAAATAGCCGCTGATCCCGCACGCCTTTTCAAAAAAGTAGATCAGGGCGCCGAGATGGTACGCTGTCGCCTCTGGCATCTCCACAAGCAGGTTCGGTACGCCGCCATCTACATGGGCCAGTACCGTTCCCTCGAAAGCCTTTTTATTGACAAACCCCATCCGCTTGCCGGACAGGAAGTTCAACCCGTCCACATCGAGCGGGTCCTCCTGCACGGTCACGTCGACGGCGGGCTTGTTCACCGTAACAACCGTTTCAAACAACTGCCGCATGCCGTCCTGTATGTACTGCCCCAACGAGTGCAGGTCCGTGGAAAACTCGGCTGACGCGGGAAAAATTCCTTTGCCGTCTTTTCCTTCCGACTCCCCGAAAAGCTGCTTCCACCACTCCGCGAAAAAGCGGAACTGCGGCTCGTAGCTGACCAGAAGCTCCACGGTTTTACCTTTGCGGTACAGCGCATTGCGAATCGCCGCATACTGGTAGCACGGATTTTCGTACAAATCCATGACCATGTAGCGCTCGCTCGCGTCTTGCGCGCCCTTCATCAGCGCGTCCAGATCGGCCCCGCTCACTGCGATTGGCAACAGTCCGACTGCGGTCAGGACGGAAAAACGTCCGCCGATATCGTCCGGAATGACGAAGCTTTCGTACCCTTCGTCCTCCGCGAGTCTTTTTAAGGCGCCGCGCGTTTTGTCCGTCGTAATATAGATGCGCTTCTTCGCCTGCTCGCGGCCGTACTTGTTCTCCAGCCAGGTGCGCAGCAGCCGAAAAGCGATCGCGGGCTCTGTCGTCGTGCCCGACTTCGAGATGACATTGATGGACACGTCTTTTCCTTCGAGCACGTCCATCAGATGAGAGATATAAACCGGGCTGATATTGTTCCCGACAAAATAAATTTCCGGAAAACGCCGCTTCGACTTCGGCAGCAAATTGTAAAAGCTGTGGCCCAAAATGTCCAGTACAGCTTTCGCCCCTAAATATGAACCCCCGATTCCAATTACCAAAAGCACATCCGAATCAGCCTGGATACGCGCCGCCGCCTGGCGAATCCGCTCAAATTCAGCGCGGTCGTACCTCTGCGGCCAATCAACCCAACCGAGATAGTCTCTGCCTGGACCCGTTCTTTTGTGCAACATCTCATGCGCCTGCCCGATCGCCGGGGCAAGCTGCTCCCACTCATGCTGTCTCACAAAGGCGCGTGCATTAGAGTAATCAAATCGAATCGCTTGGTTCATGGCTCCCCTCCCAAGGAACGTCATCTATTTTCTTATCTTATCACGCCAAAAGCCAGAAAGTTGCTTTCCGTCAAAACATCACAAAATGTGAGCAAATCGTGAACAATTCGCCACAAGTGTTACCTTTTTCCAGACCTGGCGTAAGACTTCACCGAGCAAAGAAATAATACGGTTCCTAACAGCAAGGAGAAATGAACATGAAAAAACGGTGGTGGATCATCGGTTCCGTGGTCGTCCTGCTCGGTGCGGGCTTCGTCGGAATCAACATGATGGGCTCTCAGCAAGCCATGGGCATGCCGGTAAACATCGGGGCTCCGACCAAGTCAGTCCTGGAGAGCAAAATTTTGACCTCGGGGATCGTCACGGTAGAGGACAAGCAAAAGCAGTATGCCAACGTAACCGGAACCTTGCGCGAGTTTGTGGTGAAGGAAGGCGACAAGGTCAAGAAAGGCCAGGTCATCGCAAAAATCGACACCTCGGATGTCGACGGCAGACTGCTTGATCTGGAAGCGCAAATGGAAGTAGCCAAAGCCAATCTGGCAAAAGCCCAGATCGGGGCAGAGCCGGAAGAAGTGGCGCAGGAGCGCGAGCGGGTCAATCAGGCCCAGCGCGAATACGACGCAGCCAAACGCGAGTACGATCGGATCCAGCAACTGTTCGCTTCGGGGGCTTCCACGCAGCAAGAGTTGGACAAGGCCAAATCTGTTTTGGACAACGCCCAGTCTTCCCTGAATGTCACGAAGCAACAGTTTGCCCTCAAGCAAAAAGGGCCGCGCAAGGAAGACATCGCCGCCCAGCAGGCGCAAATCAACAAGCTGGCCGTAGAGCGCAGCCAGTTGGAAAAAGAGCGCGTGCAAAGCGTCCTCGTCGCGCCGATGGACGGAACAGTCATTGGCGTGGCGGCCGAGAACGGCCAATACGTCAGCAAAGGCACGGAAATTTTGACGCTGGCCAACCTGAACAACCTGCTCATTCAGGCTGATATTAACGAGTCGGACGTCGGCAAACTGAAAATCGGCCAGTCCGCGACGATTGAAGGAATTACGCTGGGCAAGCAACTGCTGAACGCCCAAATTACCCGGATCGCGCCGATCGCGACCACTACGCAAAGCAGTTCGGGCCAAGGCGAAAAAACGCGCGTCAAAGTCATCCTCAAGCCGCAGGGCGATTTGAGCGCACTGAAGCCAGGCTTCCACGTGGACATCAACATCATGGTGGAAAAAATCGAAAACGCCCTGCAAGTTCCCATCGAGTCCGTTCAGCAGGACGCCGATGGCAGCACCTTCGTATGGATCTCCGCTGACGGCATCGCCAAGAAGCAAAAAGTCGTTACAGGCACAGAAAATGAGCTGTTCTCCCACATCAAGTCGGGACTGTCAGGAGACGAACAAATCATTTTGGGACCTGTCGACGCTCTGAGCGAAGGAGCTGCGGTCATGCCGATGAGCGGCGGTGCTGCTGCGCTGGGCATGTAACGACTGGACGCGTTCCACGTAAAAAGGAGGTCAGCCGACAATGCTTCAGGTAGAAGGCTTGACGAAATCATACAAGACAGGCGATACTACCCTACCGATCCTGAAAGGCGTCTCCCTGCTAGTGGAAAAAGGCGAATTTGTCGCCATCATGGGACCATCGGGATCAGGGAAATCGACGTTCATGAACATGCTGGGCTGCTTGGATCGTCCGGACTCGGGGACGTACATTCTCGACGGCATCGAGGTCAGCAGCCTCAAGGACAAGCAGCTCGCCTATGTTCGCAATCAAAAAATCGGCTTCGTTTTTCAATCGTTCAATCTGCTCGCGCGCTCCACTTCTTTGCACAACGTGGAGCTGCCGATGATGTACGCCAACATCAGCCGCTCGGAAAGACGCAGTCGCGCCACCGAAGCGCTGAAGCGAGTCGGGCTTGCTGAGCGCATGAACCACAAGCCGACACAGCTTTCCGGCGGACAAAAGCAGCGGGTCGCCATCGCCAGAGCGCTGGTCAATCAACCCGCCATCCTGTTGGCCGACGAACCGACAGGGAACCTGGACAGCCGCTCCGGCGTCGAGATCATGGCGATGTTCCAGGAGCTGCACGCCCAGGGCGTCACGATCATTCTCGTCACGCACGAACTGGACATCGCCCAGCACGCCGAACGGATCGTCACCTTCAAGGACGGCGTCATCGTCCGCGACGAACGGGTCGAGGAACGCATTTTCTCTACCCCGTCTGACGAGGTGATTGTCACATGAATTTTATGGAGAGCTTTTACACCGCCCTGGAAGGCATCTGGGCGAACAAAATGCGTTCCTGCCTGACCATGCTCGGCATCATCATCGGCATCACCTCCGTCATCGCCGTAACGACACTTGGCGAAGGCGGACAAAAAGCGATTAACGACGAGATGGAAAAATTCGGCCAGAACACGTTCAACGTCTTCATCAACTGGGACACGAAAGAAGAGATAGCCGCAGACGACCTGACCATCGAGGACGCCGAGGTGCTCAGCCGAATCAGCCCGGCAATCGAGTACATCGTCCCGTACAACTCCCATACAATCGAACTGAAAGGCCCGAAAAAAGAAGAGCGGGTCAACCTGACCGCCAGCACCGCCGACTACTTTGCCATGCAGAAGACGATGAAAGTGGCCAAAGGACGCCTGTTCAACAGCGCGGATGACAAGGAGCAGCGCGCCGTCGTCGTGCTGGAGGACAAGCTCGGCGAGAAGCTGTTCGGCCAGATGAACCCGATCGGCCAGCGCGTGCGCTGGGGCAACAACTCGCTCGTCATCATCGGTACGTACACAGAGGAAAAGTTCAAGTTTGACATGGGAGCAGAGACGTTTGGCGCGGTTGTCCCCATCCGTTATTACCACAGCCTGCAGGAAGAGCCGTCCGTCCAGATGTTCATGGGCAAAGCCGTGGACAAGCCGTCTGTCGACCCTGCCATGCAGCAGGTCAAGCAGTATTTGACCCGCAAGCATCAAAAACAAGACCACTACATGGTGCGCAGCATGCAGGAATCGGTCGATCAGTTCAACCAGTTGACAGGCACATTGACACTGATCTTCAGCGTCATCGCCGGAATCTCGCTCGTCGTCGGCGGGGTCGGCGTCATGAACATCATGCTCGTTTCCGTCACAGAGCGCACGCGGGAAATCGGGATTCGCAAGGCTCTCGGGGCAAGGCGCAGCGACATTTTGATCCAGTTTCTGATCGAATCCGTCATCGTCTGCCTGATCGGCGGCTTGATCGGGGTCCTGTTCGGACTGGGCATCGCCGCCCTGATTGCGCAGTTTGCCAATCTGCCGCCGCTTCTGTCCTGGAACAGCGTGTTCATCGCCTTTGGCTTCTCCAGCGCAATCGGCATCTTTTTCGGCCTGTATCCGGCCAACAAGGCCGCCAAGCTGGACCCGATCGAAGCGCTTCGCTACGAATAATTTCAGCAACAAAAAACATGCACCTGTGCAGCTTGAGCCACAGGTGCATGTTTATGTTGGAAACGTATCAGTCATCAGCTTCAAAAGAAAAAAAAGCGCAATCCCGACACTCGCGACTGTCCACCAGAGCGTTTTGCTGTCCGTCTTGTCTGCCTTGTAGATACCGCTCAGCTTCCAGGTGCCTACAGCTACACAAAGGAGACTGAGCAGGAGCAGGATTGTCCCCATGGTCTCCCTCCTTTCCCCTCTCCTAGCTATATGGGGAAGGAGGGAAAAAAATCACTCCTTGGGCTGCTTTTTCCCTAACCGGCCAAGGACTTGCTGGCCGCGCTGCTTGATCGACTCATCCTTGAGCGCGAGTTGCCGTTTTTTCATCAGGCCGTTTTTCGACGTATCCGGCCTCTCCGTCTGCCGTCCATCGCGCATCAACTGTACTTGCCTCCGCCTTTTTTGTCGTAGTCGGCCAGCAGTTCCGCAAAGCTTTTGTTGCGCTCGCGCTCTTCCTGCTCGCGGCGCTTTTGCTCGGCCGCTTCCTTCGCCTTGCGCTCGCTTTCGGACTTCATTTCTTTTTCCAACTGCTTCAGCTTGGCCAATGCATCCGCATTCACCATATCCTTCAGGCTGCCGAGAGAAGATTTCGCTTCTGTCGCTGTATCCAGGTTTTGACGTTGTGGTTGCTGTTTTTGTTTTTTCTTCGCCATGTGAGCTGCCATCCTTTCCCTATCGAATTCACGCCCATTCTCCAGCGCCTTTTGGGTCATACTATTTTTACGCTTCGCATGAAGAGGAGGACGAGACATGGTACGCAATAAAGCAAAAGACTTTGGAAAAACCGCAGAAATTCGTGGCCCAAAAGCCCAGTCTGAAGCCGTCCGTTCCAACGGTTCCATTAATAGTGAACCACAAGAGCGGTTAAAAGAAAACCGTTAGGCACAAAGTAAACCGCCGGGGCTATGGTCATGCCCGGCGGTTTTTTTTCGTCGGCTGGCTGCTTGCGCCCAGTCTTTTTTGCACACACTCCTGCTTCAATAGCGTCAGCTTATCGTCCAACTGGAATTGGCAGCCATTTTTTAACAAACGTTTTCCGAGATCGCGCTCCATCTCAATCCGCGGCAGCTCGCGAAAAAGTCCTGCTTTTTGCAGGCTTTCCCGCCGCAGCGAGACGTGCTGGGTGTCAAACAGCGTCCACGGCGAGCGGTGCCGCGCCAGCTTCGCCCCGTATTTCTCCTGGGCGGCCAGCCGCTTCTGCGCGATTGGACAGGGCAAGCCGATGTGAAAAGGCAAGCCGTTTACAATCTGGCTCTCTTCCAGCAAAGGGACTGTTTCCACAAGCGTATGCGGCCGCTTCACATGCGGGTATTGCTCCAGCCAGAGCTGGCACTCCGCATGCTGTGTCGCGCTGAAGCCCGGCTCATACACCGAATAGATTCGTTTTCGATCCTGCCCGAGCAAGACCAGGTGGCTCGCTTTTTCATGTGCCTGCTGATGCACGCCGATGAAGCTGCGGGGTACGATCATCTGGGCAGCGAGGAAGACGATCAGCTCGCCGCGCGCCAACTGTATCCCTGTGTTCAGCAGGTGGGCAAGCGGTTTTTTGGCCCGAAACTGCACGTAGTGCATCGGAAAATGAGCGGTAAACCGGGACAGCTTTTCCCTCGTCGCATCCGTTGAGGTGTTGTCCAGCACGATCACCTCGAACTCCTCGAAGGCGCAGTATTGCAGGTTGAAGCCGAACAACGTGTACAACAGTTGATCGTCTGCGTTTTTGGCAGGAATAACGACACTGGTCAGCATCGAATCTCCCCCTTTTTGTAGCATATGCAGGTGGCGGCAACTTGGGCTGGGCTTGGGTCGCGGCCATGCTTGCGCGCTGCTCGCCGTATAAGGGAAATGCGACTGATGCATGCTAAAAGCGAGCATGCCTCGCTGGCAAACATACGGCTGTGTGGATAAAGGAGGTCCAACGAATGGACAACGACCAGAAAAACAACGAGAAGACGAAGGATATTTCCCTCGATGGAACCTTGCCGCATCAGATCAGCGCGCCTGACTTCAAAAAATCGTCCCGCACGATCCAGCGACCTTTTGTCAACGAGTTTGGTGTGGTGATCGGAGACAGCCAGTACGAATCCAAAGAATCCCCGTTGAACAACTGGAACACTGACACCGACCCTTCGATCATGGCAGGCGACCAATGGGTGCACCCGACCAACGACATCGGCTGGAACTCCTACGAAAACAAGGAGCTTTTGGAGGACAGACCCATAGGCAATGCCCGCTTCATGCATCCGACGAAAGACGTCAGCAAAGGCAAGGATTAACCGCTGTCCGTAAAAAAGACCGCCCATTCGGAAAAGACAGGCCAACCGAATGGGCGTTTTTGGTTTGTGTGTTACAATGGGCTTGAAACGATGGAAAGGAGCTTGCCCATGAGCATCACACTTGCGATAGAGCCCGCATTCTCTCTCGCCTACCAGCGCTATGCGGAATTTCGACCGGGCGATACGCTGCGGCTGTACGTACGGACAAGCGGACCCGGAACGGGCGGACTGTTTTATGCGATTGAAAAAGACGAGGCCATGCCTGGTGACGCCGTTTTCGAAGTGGAAGGCTTGCGCTTTGTGATCCGGCCGACCGATTTCTGGTTTTTCGACGGCGGACAGCTCGGCTTTGATCCTACATACGGAGAGTACGGCTTTCGCTTCGCGAATCCGCGCCTGGAAGGCCAGTAGAAACTTTCCCGGGCGTCGTCCGTATGAAAGAAAGACTGCCATGACGTATGGGAGGAGCTTTTGATGAAAAAAAGTCGTTCGGTCCTCTTGGCCATCGGTGCTTTTTTGCTGGCCAATTTCAAATGGTTAATCGGCATCCTGAAGTTTTCCAAATTCGGCACGACCTTGTTGTCAATGGTCATCAGCCTGTGGGCGTACGCCATGTTTTACGGCTGGAAGTTCGCCGTGGCGCTCGTCTACCTGATCTTCGTCCATGAAATGGGGCACGTCATCGCTGCCAAACGAAAAGGCATCGCGACTTCGCCAGCCGTCTTCATCCCGTTTGCGGGTGCTTTTATATCCATGAAAGACATGCCGCGCGATGCCAAAACAGAGGCCTATCTCGCTTACGGCGGACCGCTTGCCGGCATGATTGCCTTTTTGCCTGCCCTGCCGCTGTACTGGTGGACGCAGGACCCGTTCTGGGCATTGGTCATTTACCTCGGCGCCCTGCTCAACCTGTTCAATTTGCTGCCTGTCTCTCCGCTCGATGGCGGGCGGATCGTCTCTGTGCTGTCCACAAAAATCTGGTTCTTCGGGCTGGTCGGACTGGGGATCATGCTGTTTGCCAATCCGGGGCCTATCATGGTGCTCATCTTCATCATCGGCCTGATTACGTGGTGGAGTCGGCTGCGGGAAAGCTACCAGCACCAGGTGCTCCAGTACGAGCGGGACAAAATCGCCGACTTTTTGCAGAGCATCGCCCAGTGGCCCGAGCTGGAAACGACCTGGGACACGCGCGTTCGCCTGAACGAAGAGGTCACCGCGCTCAACCAGGCAGAGCCGGACAAAGGCTTCCTCGTCCCTTTTCTCCAGGACGAAAAACGCCTCATCCGCGACCGGAAACGGCTGGACAAGGTGTACATGAACAGAAAATGGGAACTGTTCAAGCAATGGGAGCGCGAGCCGATTCTCTTCATCGACTCGGACCCGCTGCGCCCTGCCCCTTCCGAATTGCTGCGCGAAGCAGAGCAAATGGCTCGTCAGCGGCTGACGGAAGTCGAAGAGCAAATGCATCGGCTGACGACGTACTATGTAGCACCGGCGGCAACCAAGTGGAAAGTGCTGGCTGCCTACCTCGGCCTGGCCGCTGTCCTGTCGGCCTTCTTCGTCTACGGACAGCAGATTTTGCACAGGTAGCGCGGGCTTTTTCGCCTCGGTCCCGCCTGCCTGGAGCGGACAGTTTGACCATCTGTGACCTTCTGCGGCCTTCTGTGGGCGCAAAATCGTGCGCTATGGATACCTGAAGGTCGCTCTTCCCCAGCAAGGGGTCAGAAACGGCTGCTACGGTGATTTATCGCTTTTGAGAGTTGTCGCCAAACAGAGTAAAATAGAAGCGTACATTCATAATATTCCAGAGAGGATGACTTTTTACTTGGACACCGTCCCGATAGTGCTCAACCTGCTGCTTGTCATATTTCTTGTTTTTCTCAACGGCTTTTTCGTCGCCGCTGAGTTCGCTCTCGTCAAGGTGCGGCAAACGCGCCTGACGCAAATGGTGAATGAAGGAAACAAACGCGCTGTTTACGCCCAAAAAGTAACGCAAAAGCTGGATGGCTACCTGTCTGCCTGTCAGGTCGGGATCACTCTCGCCTCGCTCGGACTGGGGTGGGTCGGGGAACCGGCTATCGCCCACATGATTGTCGAACCGCTGCTCGGTTCAACAGGGATACCTGACTATCTGATTTCTGCGATCTCTTTTGGGATAGCGTTTGCGATCATTACCTTCCTGCACATTGTCCTGGGTGAACTGGCGCCGAAATCATTGGCCATTCAAAAAGCAGAAGTGACTTCGCTGTGGGTTGCCGCGCCATTGATGTTTTTCTATAAATTGCTTTACCCGGCGATCTGGTTTTTGAACGGAACAGCCAACGCCCTGATGAAACGCTTTGGCCTCGAAGCTATTTCGGAGCATGAAGCGGCTCACACGGAAGAAGAAATTCGCATTCTCGTCAACCAGAGCCACCAAAGCGGCCATATCGACCAAACCGAGCTGGCGCTGGTGGAACACGTTTTCGACTTTTCCGAAACCCTTGCCCGGGAGACGATGATCCCGCGCATCGACATGGTTTGCTTATATAGCACGAACACCTTTGAAGAAAACCTGGAGATCATCCGCACCCAGCGACACACCCGTTTCCCTGTAGCGGATGATGACAAAGACAATATCATCGGCTTTGTCCACGCGACCGACTTTTACCTCGCGGCCCTGCAAGACGGGCATGTCGAGCTGGATTCGCTGCTCCGCCCGGTTCTGACTGTTCCGGAAACGATGGAAATCAGTACGGTCCTGCGCCTGATGCAGAAAAAACGCTCGCAGCTCGCGATTGTCATCGACGAGTACGGCGGTACAGCCGGACTGGTGACCATGGAGGATATTTTGGAAGAAATCGTCGGCGATATCCAGGACGAGTTCGACGAGGAAAGACCGGAGATCGAAAAGCTGGAAAACGGCCTCTCCGTATCCGGCATGCTGACGCTCGCTGACTTGAACGACCACCTTCCGTTCGAACTGGAATCGGAAGACGTGGACACGATCGGCGGCTGGCTGTACAGCCAACTGGAAGAAGATATCGCGGTGGGTGCTACGGTAGAATGGGAAGGCCATTTGTTCACCGTCAAGCAGATGGATAATCACCGCGTCACGCGCGTGCTGATTACACCGATCAAAAGCGATGAAGCACAGCAGCCGGAAGAGCTTTTGACCGTCTCCTGATCGCCTGCGCATCGCAATCAATAGCGAAAGCCCCTCACCTTGCAGCATAAGTGGTATTATCCCCTCATGGTAGACAGTGAAAAAAGACCTCATGGTATGATGAGATCAACACTGTTGACCGGAGGGGATTTTCTTATGCCGCCACGTAAAGGGCAAAAACAGCAGCAATATGACGAA